>JBFIIN010000163.1:0-7641 GCA_041601225.1 Oceanococcus sp. | reverse complement strand
CATTAACCAGGCCCTCAAAGACGGCGCTGATCTTTTGTTTTACGGCTGCAACCTTGCTGCCAACGAACAAGGCGAAGAACTGCTTAACATCATCGCCGGGCAGGCCAATGTGGATGTGGCGGCCTCGGATGATTTAACCGGGGCCAGCCTGCAGGGTGGGGATTGGGAATTGGAATTGGCCACCGGAGACATCGAAGCCGATGTGCCGTTCAGCAACAAGGCATTAATAGACTTCGGTGATGTCTTAGCGATTAATGATGCCTCGGGCGCAACCATTACTCAGGATGCTTTCTCCCCTAACTCCAGTACAGTAATGTCGCTTAGCGCCACTGTTGCAGACGGCTTTGTCGCTAAAATATCGGGCAACGTCCCTTCATATATTTATTGTGTTAAAGGTTATTACTGCTATTTCAACGAGAACGGGTTGGCTAACGACCTCAATAAGATTTACTTTGAATTTGAGGGCTGAAATGTATTTGATTTGGAGAGCATAGCGGTTTCTGACGGTTACAGTACTTCATTGATCGTAACGTCGGAAAAGGGCAGCCATACGCTCACGAATGCTAATACTCATGATCAACAAGCACTTCCTGCAGCGTCTTTTGAGGGTATCACTAAAATTACGATTACCCAAGGGACGAGAAACACCGCGCAGGGAGGAGCGGATGGCGAATTAATAAGCCAGCTTCTTGCGTTAAAAGTCAAAAATGCCGCCTCGGCTCCCAGCAGCGGCACCACCCTCACCGCCGGTGATATCGCCTTTATCGGCTATAACACTTTTGAAGCTGAAGATGCCTTTACCTTTATTGCCCTCGCTACGATTGCTGCGGGTACGGAAATTTATTTTACTGATGACGGCTGGAACGGCAGCGCCTTTATTAATGGAACAACCGGGGTAAACGGTGAGGCGCACCTGAAGTATACGGTGCCTTCCGGTGGATTGGCTGTTGGCGATATCGTCAAGATTTTTGAAACCTCCACGGATGGCGTGATGCAGGCCAGCGATGGTGGCACGGTTACCCGGGAAATCGATGGTGCGAGCACGGCCCTGGTGAACTTCTCTCACGTTGGAGATCAGATTCTTGCATACCAAAGTAGTACGGGGGCTGCGCCTGCAAATCCCGCATTTATTGCCGGAATTCATGCGGATTACATTGCAACTTGTTTTGATTCCACCACGAAGTGGAATGATGCCAGTTGTGCTTCGTTCGCTTCTCGATCGGCGCTCCCCAGCGGGTTGACCAATGGCACCAATGCCGTTTCCATCTCCCCGGATTCCGAATACGACAATGGACGCTATACCGGCACGGTAACCGGCGACAAGGCCACGCTGCTGCCATTAATCAATGATGTAAACAACTGGGAACGTGCAACCAGTAATGTCAGCACGAATGGCAATTTCGACATCGCTCCATCGGCCTACCCGGTCAGCTCGGCAGCACCTAAGGACTTTGGTGATGCACCGGATACAGACTCGGCAGGCAGCTACCCTACCAACCTCAATAACGGCGCCAGCGAAGGCGTGGGAGCCAGTCACGAAATCCTCAGCTCCGGTAATCCCTATTTGGGCGATACCGGCGCCAGCCCGAACCCGGATGCGGAAACCGACGGCCAGCCCAATGCCACCGCCAGCGGTGATGATGGCAACGGCACAACACCGGATGATGAAGAAGGCATCAGCAACTTTGTGCTGAGCAGCACCGGCGCGGGCGGCGGCATGGCGGATGTCAAAGTCGGTGAGGGCGGGAGCCTCAGCGCCTGGGTGGATTTCAACGCCAATGGCAACTGGACCGACACCGGCGAGCAAATTTTCAGCAAAGTGGCTTTAGGTACCGGATTTAATGGCACGCAAAGCTTTAACGTGCCGGCCGGCGCAGCGCTGGCGGGCAAATTCTTCTCGCGCTGGCGGCTGTGCGATAACAATCCCGCGGATGAATGCGACAGCCCCACCGGTAACGCCAACGACGGCGAGGTGGAAGATCATCTGTTCACGATCACACCCCAGCTCAGCGTGGACGACGTGAGCCTGGCGGAAGGTGACAGCGGCACGACTGACTTCAGCTTTACCGTGACCCTGGACAAAGCCAGCAACCAGACGGTCACCGTTACCGCCAATACCGCGGACGGTGACAGCAACAGCGCCACCGCAACAACGGACTACACGTCCATCAGCAATCAAACCGTGACTTTCGTGCCCGGTGATACCAGTGAAACGGTCACGGTATCCGTGCTCGGCGATACCAGCGTGGAAGCCAATGAGAGCTTCAAACTGGTATTGACCAGCCCTAGCAACGCAAGCCTCAGTGATGGCGAGGGTCTGGGCACAATTAACGACGACGACAACACGGCGCCGACCGTGGCGAATCCGATCGCTGACCAGACGGCAACGGAAGATTCCGCATTTAGTTTTGTGGTGCCGAGCAATGTCTTTGCCGATGCCAACAGCGGCGATACGGAGACCTTGAGCGCGAAGTTGAGCTCGGGCGCGCCCTTGCCCGGCTGGCTATCGTTCACGCCAAACACGCGTAGCTTCGCGGGCACACCGAGCGCGAGTGATGTGGGCACCTCAACAATACGGGTCACCAGCACCGACAGCGGCGGCGCCACCGCAAGTGATGATTTCGATCTGATCGTCAGCGCGCTGGGTCCGGACCTGACGCCAGACCCCTTTGGCTTTTTGGACCCCAGCGATGTCACCCCCAGCACCGTGGTGTCCTCCAATACCTACGCCATAACCGGCATCGACGCCTGTGCACCGCTCAAAGTGACCGGCGCGGCCAGCGGCCAGTTCCGCATCGCCGGTGGTGCGGGCTGGACCAGCGCCACCAACCTCTGTGTCAACAACAACGACATCGTCCAGGTGCGTCATACCAGTTCGGCTGCAAACAGCACGGCCACAACGACGACACTATGCATAGGCCCGACCGCCACCGAAGTCTGCGAAGACTTCGTCAGCACCACCGTGGCTGCCGCCGACACGACCCCGGATGCCTTTGATCTGGTGGATCAGACTGATGTGCCGCGCAGCACGCGGATCAAGTCCAATTATGTGACACCCACCGGATTTACCGTTTCGGTGCCGGTCACGATTGTGAACGGCGAATTCCGCATTGGTGGTGAAAACTGGACCACCTCCGACACCCTGGATCCGGGTGAGACGATTCGGGTGCGCCACACGAGTTCGGCCGACCCGTCGACCATGACCACCACCACGCTGACCATAGGTGGGGTCTCAGCGGACTTTGTTACCACCACCGAAGCGGGCGGCGACACGACGCCGGATCCCTTTGGTTTTCCGGACAAGACCGGGGTGGCAACTTCCACTTGGGTTGCGTCCAAATACCGCCGGCCATCGGGTTTCAGCGACCCGGTGCCGGTTACGATTTCGCCCGGCAGCGAATTTCAGATCGGCGGCGCAGCCTGGGCCACCACGGGAATACTGAACTCCGGTCAGCCGATCCGGGTGCGGCATACCAGTTCCGGGTCCGCCAATTCGATGGTGACAACGACGCTGACTATTGGTGGGGTGGCGGGGACCTTTACCTCAACTACGGCGCCTTAAGTCCACAGACAGCGCAATCTGGCAAATGGGTCAGGTTGCGCTGGCCCTCAGGGCAGCGGCCGCTCCCGCAGGAATTCGAAAAAGGCGTCGTTCCAGAGATAGGGCCAGGTCAAGTGGCGCAGTGAGCCCCGCGTGGCCAATTCGATGGGATCGCCGCTGTAGCTGCAACTGGCGTCGCAGGCGGCCACTTCGGTTTGCGATTCATCGATAAGCACCCCGCGATATTCCACCTGCGGCATGTGCTCGGCCATGCGCTCGCGGAATCCCTCGCCGCCCGTGCTGCAAATCCCGGCGATATCGCAATGATTATGAACGGTCATGATCGGCACCAGATTGTTGCCGAACGGAGTCTGCGGGCAGGGGTCGAGCATGTCGGAATACGGCTCGGGGCTGGAGTACACCGCGGCGGCGGCGATGCCGGGCGTGTTGAGGGTGTAGAGGATGCCCATCGATGCGCCATTCGACCAGCCCGACAGGTATATGCGGCGCTCGTCTATGGTTCCCCGGGTCCGCACCTCGGCGATGAAATGATCGATGGTGGCGGTGTCGACATTGAGGGCGGGATCGTCACGGTCAAAATTGCGATACCAGTGATCGAAACGTTAGTGCACCATCCTTTCTGTAATTTGGTCTGAGCCCGAAGGGCGCCACGCCGCCCCCATTGGGATAAGTACGCCCGCGCACCCACGTTCGCAGCGTCGCGCTCGACATCTTCAGGTCGCGCGCGGTCTCGGCGAGCGTGTAGGCAGGCTGTTTTCGCAGACCAAATAACGAAAGTCAGTATTCTGCGACAATCTGCGCGAAATCGCCTGGGCAGCAAGGCCTCGGATTGCCGATTGAACCTCAGTAGCTGGCGCCGGCCGTGCTCAGGTACAGCTTCTCCGCATCATCCGCCTCCCGGATGGCCTGGCGAACCTTCTCGTCGGTCACGTCCAGCACGCGCAGCACGCCGTTGATCTTGGCGATCCCCTCGATACGGTGCAGCTCGTCGCCAAACTTCTCCGTGTAGTCGGCCAAACCGCGCAGCTTGGGCAATGCGTCTGCCAGGTGATGCCCATGCGGATCGACGATGGACACTTTGACGCCATCGTCATCGCCATGGAAGAACACGAAGTCGGGGCACATGCGCCGCCAGTTCCCGGCGCCGTCCTGCCAGGCCACGGCAAGCGCGTCGTCTGATGGCCTTGATGGGTTTCGATACCAGCCGAGGAAGTCCGCGCGTGCCATCTCCTTGTCAAGAACTTCGATTTCCCATTCGTTCAGCGTTGCGACAGGGAATTCGCCATTGTCCTGCGCCATCAGGTGCGAAGGGCGGGTCGGCAGCGCGTTGCCGTCCAGATCCTCGGTTTCCTCGGTTCGCACCCGAGGACGCCGGACATCGATGCGCTGGGGATCATCTGACATGCCTTTGATCTCGTCGTACACGCCCCGGCGTTCGTCCGAAAGACCCTTGATGGCCACACGATGCTCGGTGAACCATTGGCGGGCGAGTTCATCGGCTTCCTTGTCCAGCGCCTCGACAACGCCATTCATCTTGCCCAGGGCGCCGACGGTGATGTGGGCATCCAGCAGGCTGTCGTCATCATCGTCGTCGGCCAGGTAATCGGCGTAGCGCTTGGCCAGTTCGGGAGTCAGCAGGCGGCCGGCGGCCTTGAAGTCCGCCTCGATCGCGCGCTCATCCGCGATCTCGGTGAATGTCTCATCGTCTCGCACGCCCAGGCCGTGTACGGAAACAACGATGGTTTCGCCATCGACTTGTTGTACGTCGTCCCGCGCCGTTTCGAGCTTGTCCCGATAACGCGCTGAAAAGCCATCGAGGACTTTGCACATCTCGCCGTAGGCTTGCCTGAGCGCATGGGCCCGCAGATTGTCGCGCGACAAGGCCTGCGCCAGCGCGGTAAAGCGCAGAATCGGGCGCGCCGACTTGCGCGGCAGCGTCTCGGAGGGCATCGCATCGAAGGCCTTCCATACCGCGTCGGAGATCGCCTTATTCGGCCCCATATCCACCGGCGCAACCAGCACCCGGCGGCCATCACCGCCGCCGGTCCCGTCGTCGTCCTGGGCCCGCTCACCGAGCATGGTCCTGGCGACATTCGTCGCGGTGGTCCGGTCGAACTGCGGCAGTACGCAGCTGACGGAGTTGAGCACGTCATTGCCCGGAATACGGCGCGCCAGCGGCGTACGCACCATGCGCCCCAGCAGCTGGGTGATGTGGGTCAGATCGCTGGCGGGCCGGAACGAGACAAAGACCTCAGCTCTTGGACAGTCCCAACCCGTGGAGATCGCATCCTTGGCGAACAGCACCCGAATGTGGGCCTGGTTCTGCACCATTTCCGGCGGCATGTACGGCGCTCGGTAGCCAGCCACCTCGATATCCTTGTGCTCGCCAAACACGTTGGCGATGGCATCGGGCTCCAGTTCCGGCCAGGCCTCAAAGATGGTTTGAAAGGCGGACTGCAGCAGTTCGGCGGAGGGTGAATTGGGCACCTGGACGACCAGCAGCGGGACAACCGGATCGCCGCTTTCGTCTTCGCGTTGCGAATGGACCGCCCACAGGCCGGTCACTTCGTGCAGCTTGCGCACGGCACGCGCCAACAAGGTGGTATCGAAATTGCCGTGCTCCGCCGGGAAATCCAGGCGGATGTCGTCCTTCAACAGGCCGGATTCCTGCACCCGGCCCGGCTCGACAATCACCGGCGAACGGATGGTCCGTCCGTGCTGCTGGGCCATCGCATCGTTGAAGCGATCAACCGTCGCCGAAATGCCCCAGACAATGGGAATCGGTGGTGTCCCGTTGGTGCCGTTGATGAGCCGTTGGACCGTGGTTGACCTTTCGGCCCGGTCAGACGCCGTCGTGCGCTTCATCCCCCGGTGCGCTTCGTCGAGGATGAGATACAGGGTCAGATCCGTGTCCTCGATGGTGTTGCGCAGGATGTCCCACATGGTGTGGGCCCGATCATCCGGCAATGGCAGGCGCTCTTGCGGGTTGTCCGGGTCGGATGCCTGCGCGCCGCGCACCAGCAGCGAATTTTTCGACAGCTTCTGCGCGTTGAGGAAATACACCTTGCCGGGTTCGAGCCTGTCCTGACTGAAGGTATTACCGATGACCACCAGGCGCGAGCTGTTGATGCGATCGGCCGCGCTCATCAGCCGGAAGCGGGTTTGCTCGTTCAGCGAGGGATCGTCGGTGAACCACAGCACCACCGCCCCCGGATCGGGCTCAAAATTGAATTCGGCATGGCCATTGAACAAGGATTCGATCACCGCTGCCGCCATGACGGTCTTGCCGGCCCCGGTGGTGGCCGTCAGCGAAAAGGCCGAGGTGTCACCGTCCAGCTTCCAGTCCCGTGCCGCCTTTTTCAGGTTGGCCAGCACGTCCACGACGGCATCGGACTGATAATCCTTGAGGGTGTAACGCATCAGTCGCGGCCCGTGTTGATCGTGAAGTTGCTCAGGTAGGACTCGTACAGCCGCACGCCCTCGATATGGGCGGGCAGGTCTGCACAAATCGCCTGAAAGGAACGGTCATCGTCGGTCACGATGTAGGCGATCCGCACGGACTCGGTAGCGGACAGCGCTTCCAGGAAGCCGTCGGCCTCGTCGAGGTCAAATAGCACGCCGTAAGTGTCGGCGATGTCGTAGGTGGCGGTGGCCGATTCGATACGGCGCCCCTGGGCGCCGGCGCGAAGCCACAGCAGAGAGGCAATCGCAGGAAATGAGCGGTGGTGGGCGACGGATCGGGGGGCTTCGTAGGTCATGGTGAAGAATTCGACATTCTCCTCAAGCCCATCCGCGATTGGAAATTCGTCGGTGAATTTGTACTCGCCGGGGATTGGTTCGCCGTCTGGGGTCAGCCCACTGATCGCCGCTTGTATTCTCGGCTTCGTTATATGTTCGCAGATACCATGCAACTCCCAATCTGGATCGCCTGGCCGCAATCCACTTGATCTAAGGTCCTCCTGCTCATCTGCACTAACTTCATTGTTGGTAATGCTGATGCAAATCCTGTCACCGCTATCTTGTCGGTTGAGGCGCATTACCGCGTGCGCAGTTGTTCCAGATCCCGCAAAAAAATCAAT
>JBFIIN010000162.1:0-7653 GCA_041601225.1 Oceanococcus sp. | reverse complement strand
GAAGCCATCCTGAAACGTGCGTTGCAGAAAGCTCCCGAGCAACGCTATCCCTCGGTCGAAGACTTCGCCGCCGATCTGGCGCGCTTTCGTCGGGGCGAGGCGATCACGGCGCGCACGACCGGCAAACCCCAGCCCCGCGACACCGCCGAGCGGCGCCAGATCTCGGTGCTGTTTTGCGATCTGGTGGGTTCCACTGCGCTGTCCGACGAGCTGGACCCCGAAGATTTCCGCGCGCTGGTGATGACCTACCAGGATGCCGTCTCCGGCGTGGTGGAGCGCTATCAGGGACATATCGCCCAGTATCTGGGTGACGGCGTGCTCGTCTACTTCGGCTACCCGCAGGCCCGCGACGATGACGCCGAACGCGCCGTACGTTGCGGCTACGACATCCTGCATGCCTTGACCCAGCTCCACAGCGAGCCGCCGCTGAAAGCCCGCATCGGCATTCACACCGGACCGGTGGTGGTCGGTCAAACCGGCGGCAGCTGCGGCCAGCAGACCCTGGCCATGGGCGCCACCACCAATCTGGCTTCGCGCATCCAGGATGTGGCCGAGACCCACACCGTGGTCATCAGCCCGGTCACGCTCAAGCTGGTGCCGGGGCTGTTTGTCACCCGCGATCTGGGCGAGCACCGATTCAAGGGCATCAACAAACCCGTGTCGGTGTATCAGGTCGTGCAGCCCAGTGGTGTGCGCACCCGGCTGGAGGCCGCCGAAAACCTCACCCCCTTCGTCGGCCGCGAACAGGAACTGGCACTACTCAGGGACCGCTGGGAGCGTTGCGGCGAGGGGGACGGCCAGGCCATTCTGATCACCGCCGAACCCGGCATCGGCAAGTCGCGCCTGTTGCTGGCATTTCGCGAATCCATCGGCGATGAAAGCTTTACCTGGCACGAATGCCGCTGCGATGCGCTCAATCGCAACAGCGCGTTCGCGCCGATCATCGAGCTGCTTGAACGCGGCCTGCAGCTCCGCCCGGAAGACACCTCGGATACCCGCCTGCAACGCACGGAGCAAAGCCTGCAAGCCGCCGGTCTGGCGCTGGACGAAGCCATCCCGCTGCTGGCGCCTTTGCTCGACCTGCCGATCCGGGCGCCCTACGCGCGCAGCCCCTATGGTCCGGAACTCAAGCGCAAGAAGACCTTACAGCTCTTGGCAGACTGGTTGATTGCGCTATCCCGGGCTCAACCCCTGCTGCTGGCCGTGGAAGACCTGCATTGGGCCGACCCGTCCACCCGCGACGCCATCGCCGGCCTGCTGGACCGGCTCGCCGGCGAACGCCTGATGCTGATCATGAGCACGCGCCCCGAATTCCGTCCTGACTGGGACGTGTCCAGCCTCAAGCTGCAGGCCCTGCGCGCGGCCGAAACCGACGCCATGTTGCGGGAGCTGATGGAGGGCAAGGAGCTTTCGGAATCGCTCCTCAGCCGGATCACCGAGCGCTGCGGCGGCGTGCCGTTGTTCCTGGAGGAACTCGTCAGCCACCTGCTGGAATCAGGCGACAGCGGCAAGGACCCGGCCACCCAGGACATACCCAGCACCCTGCAGGACTCGCTGACCGCGCGCATCGATCGCCTGGGCGAAGCCAAGGCGCTGCTGCAGATCTGCGCGGTTATCGGACGCGAAACGCCCTATCGTCTGTTGCCCTATGTCGCCGATCTGGATGAGCCCACGCTCAATCACCAGCTCGCCCGACTGGTGGACAGTCAACTGCTGAGCCGACGCGGCAGCGGCCCGCAGGCCCGCTACCAGTTCAAACACGCACTGATCCAGGACAGCGCCTACAACGCGCTGCTCAGCAAACCCCGGCAACACCTTCACCAGCGGATTGCCGAGGCCATCGGGCGCCATTTCCCCGAACAGGCCGAAACCGAACCGGCACTGCTGGCCGAACATCTGGCCGCGGCCGGACAGGCCGATCAAGCTGTCGACTACTTCCGCGAAGCGGCCGAACTGGCCGAGCGGCGCGCCAGTCTGGAGCAGACGATAACCTTGTGCGATCGCGCGCTCGAACTGATTCCGCAGTGCGCCGAAAGCCAGCAGCGCATGAACAACGAGATGGTCTGCCTGGTACTTGCCGCGCGCTGCACGGCATTTCTGCACGGCTACGGCAGCCCCCCCGTCGAGCCTTACTTGACCCGCGCCAGGCCACTGCTGAACCGCTGTACCGACGTCACCGCCTGCGGCATGTACTACGTCTACCGGTGGTCCTACGAATACTTTAGCGGTGAGGTTGCATTGGATACGGCGCTCGCCGGCGTCGAGTCGGCCCGAAACCACGACACGCCGCATTTCGAGTGCTACAGCCACTTTCAGGCCGCGGCCAGTTACTGGAAATCGAGCCAGCTCCGGCTTGCGCTGGAGCATTCGAATCTGGCGCTCGAGGCCTACGATCCGATTGTCGGCAAGGCACTCGCGCGGGTCACGAACTTCGATCCCTTTCTCATCGCGCTGATCAACCGCGCCGGATTTTTGGGGCAATTGGGCTATGCGGACCAGGCCCGCCAGTCTCTGAAACGCGCGCAGGCATTCGCCGCCGCGAACGACATCCCGATGCTGGACGGCCTGTTCTGGACCTATTCGACTTACGCGCAGCTGACCATGGATGAATCGGGCGAAGTCATCCTGGAACACGCCGATCGGGCCCAGGACATCTGTTCGCGCTACGGCTATCAGGAAGGGATTGACTGGGCCAAGGCCGCCCGCGGCGGCGGCTTGCTGCGCATGGGACGCAACGAAGAAGCCCGGACCGCGCTACGCGACTACCTGGACAACACATCCGGACGCTCGGCTCTCGTGAGGAGTGTGACCTATATCGAGCTGGCTCAGGCCTGCTGCCGTTGCGGTCGTGCCGAGGAAGCCTGGAGCGCACTGCGGAAATCTCTAGCGGTGGCGGAGGATTTCGGCGAACTTTTTTGGCAATCCGAAGCCCACCGCAGCTGGGGTGAACTGGCTTGGGCCCTGGACAGGGATTCCGCGACCGCGGAAGCGCAGTTTCGGCGGGCCATTGAAGTCGCCCGCGAAGCGGAGGCGCGCTTTTTCGAATTGAAGGCCACACGCGCCCTGTGCGAGCTGCTGCAACAGCAGGGCCGTATCGACGAAGCCCGGGCGCTGCTGACGCCGATTTACCAGTGGTTCACCGAAGGGCTGGACATGCCGGAGCAGACCAAAGCCAGGCAACTGCTGGAGGAATTGCGACCAGCCGGACTCAGCCTGGAAAAGCTGCAAAAAGGTCTGAGCCAAAGCCGCTTGCAACGCAGCTGGCGCCTGTTCCGGCTGGGTTTGAGCCTGGCGAGCGGACGGGGCCTGGCCATCGGCAAACACTTGTTCGCGAGTCCGGAGAAGCGTCGCAAGATGCAGGCGCAGCTGCGTGCGCGGGAAGCCCAGCAGGTCGCCGGCACGCTGGGCGACATGAAAGGCCTGTCGATGAAGATCGCCCAGATCGCCTCGTTTACCGCTCAGGGGCTGGACCCCGACATGCAGGCCGCGCTGGCAAGCCTGCAGGCCGATGCGCCCACCATGGAGTTCGCGCTGGTGCGCGACACCGTCGAAGCCGAGTTGGGCGATGCCCTGGACGCTCACTTCAGGGTCTTCGACGAAGTCCCCGTGGCGGCGGCTTCCATCGGCCAGGTCCATCGCGCCGAGCTGCACGACGGTCAGGAAGTCGCGGTCAAGGTCCAGTTCCCCGGTCTGGCTGAGGCTATCGACAACGATCTGGCCAATACCAAGGCCATCACTCGCCTGGCCCGCTTCCTGATGCCCTCGCTGGAAGGTGAGCCGGTCGTGCAGGAACTACGCGAGCGTCTGCACGAGGAGCTGGACTACCGCTACGAAGCGCGCAATCAGCAGCTCTTCGCCGATCTGTACGAAGGCCATCCCAGCGTGCGTATCCCCAAGGTCTACACCGAACACAGTGGACGGCATGTGCTGACCAGCGAGTTCATACGCGGCCGCCCGTTGCGGGTGATCGCCGATGCGCAGCCCGAACTCAAGGCGCGTGTCGCCGAAACTATCTTTCGCTTTGCCTTCGAAGCCTCAGTCCGGTTTCTGGTGTTCAACGGGGACCCGCACCCCGGCAACTACCTGATCGACTCGGATAGCAACGTCTGTTTCCTGGACTTCGGCTGTACGAAGTTCTGGCCGGAAGCAGTCAACTGGCCATGGATGAAGATGATGCACGCAACCCGCGAAGCGCAGGCCGAAGCGTTTGTTGTCGCTGCCAGGGACATCGGCTATTACAGTGACCAGCCCGGGCTCGACGGGCAGCTGGCCTACGACCATTTCAAGTTGATCTGCGAACCCTATGTGACCCGCGGTGAGTATCACTTCACCGACGACAAGCTTGCCCGCGTCATGCGCCAGGCCGCGCGGCCATCCGGCCGTTTCGCATCGCTGAGCCGGCATATCAATGTCCCCAAGGATATGGTGCTGATCTACCGTTTCCTGTTCGGGCTGAACTCGATCATGGCCTCGCTGGATGCCAAAGGCCCCTGGCGGGACATCGCCGCGGAGTACTACTACTGCGCCGAACCGGCCACGCCGCTCGGACGGGAAGAACACGAATTCCGCACGCGCTGGTTCACATCGCGCGGTCTGGATCCCGCCGGCTATTATCAAGCGAGGCACGACAACCTCCGCCTGCGGGCCCGCGCCGAGTATCTGGATCTGCCGCGCAGCTGACGGCGCCGAGGCCGCTTCGCTGCTGCATGGCAGCCATTCAGCCGATTTCCCGATAAACAGGGAAACCCGGCTGAATTGTAGCGCACCAGGCCGTTGTTGGTCAGCGACAGCCGCTTCTCGGATACGGCCGGTCGGCTGATGTAGCGGGCCAGGCGCTCCAGTTTGTCGCGTTGGTTAGCACGGGCGGCCACGCCAGCGTGCAACGAGAAGCCGCTAACCTTCCCTGCCTCTTCACCAAACGCTGGATCATCCGCCGGCAGGGTTTGCAGCGTCATCACTTTGCGCCCTGCGTTGGGGCCCACGGCGATCCGGTATGTGATCGAGTGACCCAGCACGCTGCTCATGGGATCGTCGTCGATGTCTTCGCCGACCAGCCAGCTATTCTCGGCATCGCGCTCCAGCAAACCCTGTCGCTCCAGAAAGCGACCGACCCGGCGGGCGATCGTGTCGGCCAGTTGGGTCAACTCAGCGCTTGTTGGCGCTTTGACCCAGCGAAAGCGCAACCGGCCATCCGACCGCTCGACGTACACCCCGTCCAGAAACAGCATGTGGAAGTGGACATTGAGATTGACCGCACTGCCGAAGCGTTGGATCAGCGTGACGGCGCCGGTTTGCGCATGGTCTCGCGAGAAACCCGCCGACCTAATCAGGTGGGTGGCGATCGCACGGTAGACAATGCCCAGCACCCGCCCCATCAACTCCGGCCGGCTGGCGAATAGGTAGCGCAGTGGATACGGAAAACTCAAAACCCACTGTCGGACTGGCTGCTCGGGCAAGACCTCATCGACCAGCAACGCGGCAGCCTCGGCCATGCGTCGGGCACCGCAGCTGGGGCAAAAGCCCCTGCGTTTGCAACTGAAGGCCACCAGTCGCTCCGCATGGCAGCTGTCGCAGCGTACACGCAGGAAACCATGCTCCAGACGCCCGCAGCGCAAAAACTCGTCAAACTCTCGGCGCACGTAACCCGGCAGCGGCCGCCCCTCACGAGTCATCTGCTCCACAAACGCCGGGTAGTGCTCCTCGACGATCCGATAGAGCAGCGTTTGCTCGGGGCGATGGCGCTGGTAGGTGTGCGCATTCCTGTTTGGCTGCGCCGCACATGCTGATCCGATCTCGCTTCACCCTTGCCTTCCTCGGTAAGGGTTGCAACGAGATTCCTGGAGTTACCCGGACGCGCTCCTCTGCGCATGAACGTCAGCTTTCTGGATCAGGCGCTGGCAGAGCGCCGGATGCTGAATGTCTGAGCTGCGCCGGGCCCGACACCACCGCCGCGATGGTCACATCCGAACCAGTGCCGGCCGTCGGCTTCCGGCAATCATTCCCAGGCCACCAGTGGACCGGGCGGATTCACCACGCCGTGGCCATCGGGTACCTGCAGGTCCACCAGCAAGATGTCGCAGGCTCGGGCCTGCGTCTTTGCATGAGATTTCGCAAGCGGTGGCTAAAGGCTGCCAATTCGCTTAATTTCTCAGGCAGAGGAACAGGACCAATGAAGCAGCCATCAAACCCCCGCTGGGAGGACATCGAAACCGCGTTTTGGCAGGCCCAGCAGCTTGCCGATGCGCCCCGGGCCGAATATCTGAGCAGGCTGCGCAGCAGCAATGCCGCGCTGTATCAGGAAGTCAGGCAGCTGTTGCAGGCCGCGGCGGCGGATACCCAGGAGCTGGGTTCGGGGGCGCCGCGCTTAAGCCAGGGGCAAAGCGGTCACAACGATGGCGCCGCAGCGCTGGCGCCAGGGACCTGCTTCAAGTCCTGGCGGATTGAATCCTTGATCGGTCGTGGCGGCATGGGCGAGGTCTATCGCTGCGAAAATCTGCACGGCGATGAGCCGGCGGTGGCGGCGGTGAAATTCCTGCGCCTGGATGCGGTGAGCCATTTGGAGCGTTTTGAGGCGGAGCGCCATATGGTCGCGCGGCTGGATCATGCCGGCATTGCCGGCTTTCTCGATGGCGGCTGGACTCAGGACCGGCCCTATATGGTGATGGAATATGTGCAGGGTCAGCCTCTGCAGACCTATGCCCAAACGCGTGCGCTGAATCTGGAGTCCCTGCTGGATTTGTTCGAGCAGGTCTGCGATGCCGTTGCTCATGCCCACCAGCAGGATGTGATTCACCGCGATCTCAAGCCCGCCAATGTGCTGGTGACGCCGCTTGGGCACAGCAAATTATTGGATTTTGGCATCGCCAAACTGATCGCGCCCGACGCCAGCCAGGCCACCTCAACCCAGGCGCCGATGACCCTGGCTTACTCTGCCCCGGAACAATTGCAGGGCAAGCTCCCCAGTGCCGAAACGGATATTCACGCCCTGGGCCTGATGCTTTATGAGCTGCTGACCGGTGTTCTGCCCTGGTATGAGTCCGAACAGCCACCCCTGGCGGTATTGATGCAGCGCATTCTGCATGAGCCCGCCCCGCTGGCGAGTCTAAGGGCGCAGCAATGCGGGCGCAGCCCGGTGAAACCTGGTCTGCTCAGCGGGGATTTGGATCGTATTCTGCAGCGCGCCCTGCACAAATCGCCGGAAAAGCGCTACCCCTCGGTCGCCGAGTTTGCCGCCGATCTGGCACGTTTTCGCCGCGGGGAAGCGCTGCCAAGCCCTGCACTCCCGCCGGTTCGAGTGCAGCGCCGGCTCGAACAGCGTCACGTCACCGTATTGAGCTGGGACTTGAGCTTAGCGGCTGATATCAGCGCGCAAATGGAGCCGGAGGAACGCCATCGCTTACGCCAGCAGCTGGATGCTCAGCTGGAGCCGCTGATCCGCGACTACGAGGGTTTTCCGCTGGCCGGCCCGGATCTTGGCCAGCTGATCTGCTTTGGTTATCCCCAGGCCCGTGATGACGACGCGGAGCGTGCGCTGCGCTGCGCTTTGACGATCGTGGACAGACTGACTGATGTCACTTCATTGGGCCAGACGCCACCGCGCATCGGCGTTCATACCGGCCCGGTATTGATCGATTACGAGCAGCCTGGCAGCGG
>JBFIIN010000161.1:0-7767 GCA_041601225.1 Oceanococcus sp. | reverse complement strand
CTCCGGAGCGCGACGCCCTGTATGCGATCTGCGACCGGGCACTGGCGGCAAGTTTCGCGGTATTGCAGCCCGGCGCGGTGATCGGAATTGGCCGCTTCGCCCATGATCGTGCGAAACGAATCCTGAATGGGGTTCCGACGCCGCTGCTGCTTGCGCCGCACCCCAGCCCGGCGAGTCCGCTGGCCAACCGCGGCTGGGCGCCGTTGATGGATGCTGTGGTCGACCGATGCCCCGGCAGCTAGGCACACCGATTCTGATTTCAGCTATGTTTTGCTGATCGCCCACCATTCAGGCAGGCACCCACCCTGCCCAGCGTGAGAATTGCCATGGATACATTGAGCCCAGTTTCCCCGCTGCGTAGCGGAGCCGATTACATTGCGAGCTTGCGAGGGCGCAATCTGGAGGTCTGGTTGTTTGGTGAACTCGTCGCCGAACCTGTCGATCATCCCCTGATCCGGCCCTCGGTCAACGCAGTTGCATGCACCTATGACCTGGCCGTGGACCACCCAGATCTGGCCTCAGTGGTGTCGCCGTTTACCGGTGAGCGGGTGAGCCGTTTTCTGCATGTCTGTACCGATGCCGATGACCTGGTCTTGCAGAACAAGATGCAGCGCCGCCTGGGTCAGCTCACCGGCACCTGCTTCCAGCGCTGCGTGGGCATGGATGCCTTCAACGCGCTGTATTCGGTGAGCTTTGAGATCGATGCCGCGCACCAGACGCCGTATCATCAGCGGCTCAGAGCTTTCCTGACCCAGATGCATCGCGGGAATCTGGTGGTTGGCGGCGCAATGACGGATGTCAAGGGCGATCGCTCCAAGGCGCCACACGAGCAGGACGATCCCGATGTGTTCGTCCATGTCACCCGCCGGACTCAGGAGGGTGTGTACATTACCGGCGCCAAGGCCCACCAGACAGGCTGTCTGAACTCACACTGGCTTATGGTCATGCCGACCCAGCGCCTGGTGCCTGGTGAAGAGGACTACGCGGTGGTCGGCGCGGTGCCGGTCGATGCGCCCGGAATCACCTACATCTATGGCCGGCAGTCCTGTGATATGCGGGCCATGGAAGGGGGCGACATCGACACGGGTAATGCTGAATATGGCGGTCAGGAAGCCCTGGTGATCTTCAGGGATGTATTCATTCCGCATGAGCGTGTTTTTATGGATGGGGAGATCGGGTTCGCAGCCATGCTGGTGCAGCGATTCACGACGTATCATCGTCGCTCCTACGTGTGCAAGTCCGGGGTCGGCGATGTGCTGATCGGCGCAGCGGCGCAGATCGCAGAGATGAACGGGGTGGATAAGGCGGGTCACATCAAGGACAAGCTGGTTGAGATGACGCACCTCAATGAAACCATTTATGGCACGGGAATCGCGGCGAGCTATCAAGGCCACGCGACCCCTTCTGGGGCCTATATATGCGACGACATGCTTGCCAATGTCTGCAAGCATCATGTCACCAGAATGCCCTATGAGCTTGCCCGGGTGGCGCAGGATCTTGCGGGGGGGTTGGTGGTGACCATGCCGTCGGAGCAGGAGCTGAGGCACCCGGAAATCGGCGCGCTCATTCGCAAATATCTCAAAGGCAAGGCCGAATTTACGACCGAGCAGCGCATGCGGGTATTGCGGCTCATAGAAAACATGACGCTGGGGCGTAACGCGGTCGGATATCTCACCGAATCCCTGCATGGGGCGGGCAGCCCGCAGGCGCAGCGGATTGAGATTGGACGCTCGATGCAACTGGAATACAAGAAACGCCTGGCGCGGATTCTTGCTCATGTAGAACTGGACGCGGATCCGGAGGCGGTGACTGCCGAACTCAGCGGTTACTTTGCCCGGGTGTTCGCGATTCCGGGTCAGGTCCCTCAGCGCTGAGCGAGCGCTGGTTCGGTCATCGCGTGTTCGGCGATGCCGTTGCCAGCTCCGGGTGGCGCAACCGGCGCCAGCCATGGCGGATTTGCGATACGGCGGTGGTCTGGCGCGTCCCCGGCAGCCTCACCCGTGTACGCCGTCATGCCAGCGCGGCGCAGCAATCTCGCGGATGCTCGGTTGCCAACGGTTTCAGCGTCCGCCCAGAGGCGGTAGCTCCAGGCCATATTCAATGAGCTGTGCCAATTCCGGCCTGCATCGCTGCAAATCGCGCAACCGGCTGCGCAATTCACGCGCCAGGGTGTTTGCGTCCGCGAGTTCGGCCAGTTCCAGCAGTTCAAGTTGCAATAGCCATTCGTCGGCGCCAGCAGTTGCGACGGCTCCGGCCAGGCCTTCCAACTGTGCCACGGACGGCTGGCCCGCTTCGCGAAGGCGGCGTACCGCGGCATAGACATCGCAGAGCCGGTTCTGGCTGTGTCCTTTGTCTGCGGTCGCAGCGGGATTCGAGGCGGCCTCGGCATACAGGTCCAGCTTTTCCCGGTCTGCGGCTCCGCCGAATACCGACTCGACGCGCGCGCCGACGGCCATGTCGTAGGTGCCCCAGTTAGGCTCGAAGAGGGCCCGGCCAGCGCGGTCCGTCACGCGGCAGTCGTTAAAGCTCATCAGCAGATTTTTGTGATCCTGGCGCAGAATCTGCTCGAGCTGACCTCGCACGGTAATGCCGGACAGGAACTCCAGGGTGACGGTCTGGCCGATGTCGATGCCGTGGTCGCGCAGGTCGTCAACGGAATATTTGGACAGGCAGCGTGGCAGATCTTTGAGCTTGCCCACGGGTGAACCGAAACCCTGTGCGTGATAGCGGGATCCGTGGCCCGGCAGTTCGCGTTCGGCATAGGCCAACTGGGTGGGCCCGGTCGTTGCCAGGTAAATCTCATTGCCCACTGCATCGGTGAGCACCCTGCAGAACTGGCCGCTGACCTGTATCCCACTGTTGTACTGTGCGGTGCAGATCGCGGCGCTGTCGATGGCGATCTGCAGGGACTGCGCGCCGCCGCGCGTCATGCACATGCCGGCGGCAAACTCTTCCAGAACCTGGCTCAGATGACGACAGCTTTTGGTGACGAAGAGCTGGGGCTGCGGACGGGTGATATCATACGGAGTGGCAATCGCATCGACGGTAAGGGGCAGTTTGCGCACTCGCTCATCGTCAAGGCACGCGGAGCCCTCGCCCAGCGATGACAGCAGGCCGGCGCCAAAAATACGGTAGTCATCGATTTCACCCACGAGTCCGTATTCCACCGTCCACCAATGCAGGCGGGAAAGCAGCGTGGCCTCCGAAGGTGTCTGATCCTGGGCAAGCAGGGCGCTGAGGGCGGATTCGGCCTCCGCGATGTCTTCGGGGCGCGAGCTGGCGGACTCCTTGACGATGGACAGGTGGCGAATGGCCTCATAGACCGCATAGTCATATGCGGTGGAGATGGCTTTCATGCCGACTTCGCCGAAGCGCTGCAAGAATTCCGCGTAGTCGATGTCCACGATAAAGGGCGCGTGGCCGGCGGATTCGTGGACGATGTCCGGTGCGGGCGTGTATAGCACATGCTCGATAGAGCGCATCTCCAGCGCGATCACCAGAATTTTGAGGGACTGAAACTCCATGAAAATGGCTGGTGGAATGAATCCGTCGACAACCAGCGCCCGCCAGCCGACATGGTGCAGTGCGGCATTCATCTCATCGATCGAGGGAATGTGCTCCAGGCTGATTCCGGTTTTCCTCAAACCCTCCAGATAGACAGGGTGTGCGCTGAACCGCAGCCGCGCGGCGAGCTTGTGCATCAAGTAACGCCACACGGCCTGGTCCCGCGGCGAGTAGCGCGAATAGTCCTGGGCGCAGGCGAAGCGGCGCAGGTGGGCCGGCAGACCCGCGATAATCTCAGCCTGGCTGACCGTATTCACTCAGAGACTCACCTGCCGTGGACATGCCGCCGATTATAGGCGGTGTGGCGCACCTAATCGGCGCTCATGATCCCGGTGAGCCCCTGCAGCGCGCTCCGGACCATGGGCGACGGATTGACGGGCGCCGACAGGCCACGGCTGAGATCGTCGATAAAGGCGTTCACGTCTATGGAAATGGGGTTCTTGCCATTGAATTCGGCAAACTCCAGCTTCCCGGTTGCGCCGTGTATCGCCGTCGCTTTCATCCAGCGCACGGTGTCGCTGCCATGATCGTAGACTTCGAACCAGCTTCCGGGCAGGACAATATCTTCGACCAGCACTTCCGAACCCAGCTCGGTCAATCCCTCGTCGATGGCGTCCGGAGCTGGCGGCTTCGTCTTGGCAAACGGGTCGGCTGGCAGCACGGGCTCTTCGGTCCCGGTCTGCTCATTGAGGGCCTGCCGCAACTCGTAAGACAGCTGGCTGACGCGTGCGGGGACCATGCCGACCGAACGGAGGTCGCGCTCCACGTCCGCGATCAGGTCATCGCGGGTCGCATCCGCGAGCAACTCCCCGGGAGGGCGGTCGACGGCATCGAGTATGCGTTCCAGCGCGTTCAGGCCACGATGCCAATGGCGACCGTTAATGCCTTGGCGGAGCAGGCGCAGGGCCATCATCGGCACCCAGCCATGGGATAGAACTTGACGCAGGCCACTGGGCACGTTGCGTCCGGCTGTGCGCAGCCAGAGCTCTTCAGTCACTACGCGACGGGACTTGCTGATAATCTGTTCGCGCCGCCGCGCCTGGGCCTGCCTCTGGTCATCGAGAAATCTTTCGAAACTGGAGTCACTGACCAGTTCGCTGCTTTGTGAGGCCTGCCGGACCTCCTGGGCGCTGACGGCGAACTGCTGATGAACCTCGGCCAGCATCTTGGCCATGCGTTCAATTTCGGCCGGGGTGGAAGTGCGGGCAATGGCCGCCATGGCCGCCAGCTCGTCGACCAGACCCCGCACCGGATGCCTTGGGTTGGTGAAAAAATCCGGGTCGGCCAGAGCGGTTTTGACCACCGCGAAACGCAGGTTGTTGAATGCCGGTTTAAGAAAATCCGGCAATTGCCGGTCGCCCAGAATTTCGTTGAATACTTGACCAACGGCATGCGCCCGCTTGCCGAATTGTTCCTTGCCCGCACCGGGCCAGCCGGGGACATCCTGACCCTGAACCAGGGCTGAGAGGTCACTGGCCAGGCTTGCGTCGGAATAGCTCCCTGGTGCGCCATCGGTGGCAACCGGTTCGCCTGGCGCCCCGATAGGGCCGCTCAAACTGCCGAGCTGTTGCAGCATTTGCCAGGTCTGCTCGTCGATGACCACATCGCCCGTGGTGTTGCGCGGAGGCGCATGCGGGCTGCCGCGCGGTGCAATGGCGGTTTCCTTGGCGCGCACCTTGATCGGAAAGACCTTGTGCTCGTCGAAGGTGGTGATCAGTCGGGAGTAAACGGCGTCCATTTTCGTGACGACCAGTCGATCAAACATCTTGAACACGATGAGGCGGGTCGCCAGATCGGCTTCCAGCAGACGGGTGGCGTCGAAAAACGCGCGGGACAGCGCTGCTGGGAACAACGCATTCTCGGTCAGACCGGGCCGATCCTGGCCCTTCCACCAAGCCAGACGCTGGCGCAGTTCCCAGAGCTGGCTCTCGTAGAGCAGCTCTGCTTTGTTGGCCTGATTGGTGACGGCAATGTTGCCCTCCAGCGCCTCATCTTCCTGCAGCGTCAGCTCATCGAAATTGAAAGTATTTGTGGACTCGGAATCGCTGTCTGAACGGTTCTTGCCGAATTTCTTGCCGATTTCTTTGAGGACTCGGCGCGTGATCGCCGCGCGGTGGGTATTCAGGCCTCGCACAGCGTCGGAATAGCTGCGCCGCTCTTCGGATGTTTTCGCCAGCATCGCCTGCTCGACCAGCAGCTCATCGGCCTTCTCGAACATGTGAGCCAGCCGCTCATTCATCGACGCCTGGAGCACGTCTGCCAGTGCCGCCACCAGAGCGGCTTCCGCGTCACGATTTGTTGCGGCCGCGGGCGCGCCTTCCGATCTGGCTACCGCAGCTGGCGAATGCTTCCTCATGCCCGTCCCTGCCTGCACCTGACCTTGGTGCACGGTGCAGATGTTACCTCAGGCGCTACTTCGAGATACCCAGCTGCACGACTTGTACACAGTTCTTTCCGGCGGATTTGGCGCGATACATGGCGGAATCGGCGCGCTCGACGAAACTTATCAGAGGTTCGTTGACAATGTTGTCGTACTGCGTGATTCCAATGCTGACGGACAGGCGAAATTGTTTTGACTCAGTGTCTCCAAATTGGCGCGCATGAAATGCCCGGCGCAAGGCCTCAGCCACGGCGCCTGCAGTGCTCAGACTACATTCGGGCATCACAATTGCAAATTCCTCACCGCCATAGCGAAAGGCCAGGTCGCCCCGACGTCGGGCCTGGCCGATGTCCTTGGCCAGAGCCTTCAGCGCCAGATCGCCGGCCAGATGGCCATATTGATCATTGCAGTGTTTGAAGTCGTCAATATCCATCAAGGCCAATATGAGTGCACTGCCGTCGCGGCGGCTGGTCTCAACCTGCTGATGCAAGCGAAAATCGAACTCGCGTCGGTTGAACAGGCCGGTCAGGCCGTCTCGTGTCGATTCGTAATGGCGTTGGTCGTGATCAACGGCGACCGCCAGGCCATAACCCAGCTGCATCAATGATTGTTCGTCGTGCTGCGAGACTTCGACCTCGTCATTCCACACCAGATTCAAGACCCCAACGGCGCGCCCATGCAGCAACAGCGGTACTGCAAGCAGGCGTTTTGCGCCCTGGCGTACGAGTTCGCCCCGGACAAGCTCGGATATGCCGGCCTCCGCCGCAATCTCACTGACCGTGATCACGGTACAGCTCTGGATGGCCTTGCCTGCGAGCGAATTGCGCACCGGCGCATAGCGGATCGCGCCCACAGCGGAGCTCGAAAAGCCCACGCTGTGAATGAGTTCCAGGGACTCTTCGGTTGGGTTGAGGCGAAAGATGGCCGCTGCGCGCGCCTGAGTCCACAAATGCAGGGCGAAAATGGATTCGCGAATGGACTCGCGGAAATTTGGCGCGGTGCCCAGCGATTCAAGAATGGCGGCCAGCGCCTCATGCGCCACGAGGGTTTTGTCGGGGGCGTCGGCGGGGCGGACCGCGTGCTCGGGGGCTGGGCTCATGCGCGGGATGCTAGCGCAGCGCGGCCGGGTCTGCGAAGCCAGCTGAGGCAGACATTGAATTTGAGTGCGCACCGGACTAACATCCGCCGCCTTCGCGCCTGCGCCCCGCGGCAGATCTGGCGCATCAACACGTGCATTCAAGCGGCCTTTGGTAGGGGTCGCCACTGATCAAGGAAAGTCTCATGCCGGTTATCACGCTGCCCGACGGCTCGCAACGCGAATATCCCCAGTCGATTACGATCGCGCAGGTGGCGGCCGACATCGGTCCGGGGCTGGCCAAAGCGGCGCTCGCCGGGCGGGTCGCCGATCAGCTGCGCGATACCTCATTCGAGATCGCCGATGACACCAGTTTGGCGATCATCACGGCGCGCGACGAGGAAGGCCTGGACATCCTGCGACATTCGTCCGCGCATTTGCTGGCCCACGCCGTCAAGCAGCTCTTTCCTGGCGCGCAGGTCACGATAGGGCCTGTTATTGATGACGGTTTCTACTACGATTTTGCCTATGATCGCCCATTCACCCCGGAAGATTTGGAGCGGATCGAGGCGCGGATGGCGGAGCTGGTGGAACAGGATTTCGCGGTCGTTCGCGAACTGATGGCGCGTGACGAAGCGGTCGCGTATTTCCGCAATCTGGGGGAAGACTACAAAGCCCAGATCATCGCCGCGATTCCGGCTGAAGAGGATTTGAGCCTGTACCGGCAGGGCGATTTTGTCGACCTGTG
>JBFIIN010000160.1:0-7854 GCA_041601225.1 Oceanococcus sp. | reverse complement strand
GTGCCCCACCGCGGCCAGGCAGTGCGCCTGCAGCTTGGCGCGTTCGACGAAGAGCTGGGCGCTGCTGCCCAGGGTCTGCTCGGTGGCCGGGCAGGCGGCGAGCAGCGTGGCCTGGGTCTGGGCGTCGCGGGCGCTGCTGTCGGCGGTGGCGCTGCAATCCGGATCGTTCAGGCAGGCCGACAGGGCGGCGTAGTCCGCCTGCACGGTGGCCGCGCCCTGGGCATAGGCGGTGGTCAGGCACAGCGCCCCGGCCGGATCGGCCGTGTTGAGGCGCGTGGCATTGGGGCCGCCATAGGTCCGTGCCACCAGGGTCGCCGGCTCGCCGGTACAGGCGGCGCCCAGCTGCGCGACCAGGGCCGCGCGGCCGAGATGTACGCCGTAGCCGGCCTGCTGCACCGTGGTATCGCTGGCGCAGGCGGGCAGGACCTGACCGGCCAGCAGATCGAGGCTGGCCTGAATCTGCGCATCGGCGGCGTCGCAGGCCTGGCCATCGGTCTCATAGCATTCGCTCGTGCGCGTCGCGACCGCGACGAAGCATTGCTCCAGCGCCGCGCTAGCGGCCTGGCGGCAAGCCTTTGGCGCGCCGCCTGCCGGGTCGTCCAGCTGCCGGGAGCCGCCGCAGGCGACCAGAATCATCGCGGCGACCAGCGCCGACAGCTGGAAGATTTGTGCGCGCTTCATGCTGAAATTCTCTGAATGTCTGAGTGAGCCTCTGCGATATTGGCGAGGCCTGATGCAAGCCGCGGGGCTCGGCGCCAAGTGTTCGTCAGCTTGTCCGGATCCTGTTCCAGCGTGAAATCATAGGGGCTGGTCACCAGGGGGTCCATGCAATCCCGCCGCGCGCGAATGGGCGGCAACGCTCGGGCTTGGGAAATTGGCTAAGCTCGTCGGCCAGCATTTCCCACCGGAGACCACGATGATCGGCTATGTGACCCTGGGCAGCAACGACCACGAACGCGCCTGCAACTTCTACGATGCCCTGCTGGGCGAGCTCGGCGCCAAGCGCATCTTCGAGCTGGGCAGTTTCATCGTCTGGGGCAGCGCGCCCGACAAGGCCGCGCTGGCGATCACCGCGCCCTACGATGGCCAGCCCGCCACGGTGGGCAACGGCGTGATGGTGGCGCTGGCGGCCAGCTCGCCGGAACAGGTGGATGCCCTGCATGCCCGCGCGCTGGCGCTGGGCGCCACCGACGAGGGCGCGCCCGGTCCGCGGGTGCCCAGCAATTTCTACGCCGGCTACTTCCGCGACCCGGACGGCAACAAGCTCAACGCCTACTGCTTCACCTGAATCGCGCGGGCCACACCATACGGGCCGGGCCTCGCGGGCCGGGTTTGCACGCATGGCGAGGCCGGGCTCCGGGGCGCGCTGGCTGGGACCGCGTCGGCCCTGCGCCATTGCCGGGTCCGGGCTGCGGGGTCCGGCGCTGCGCCCGACTAGCGCGACCCGGCGCGCCTGGCCGCCTCGATATGTCCATCGCCGTCGCAGAAGGGCAGCCGCCGGCTGAGCCCGCATTGGCACAGCCACAGGAAGCGCGAGCGGGGCAGGGTCAGGGTCTGCGCGGCGGTCGGGCAGTCCGGCCGCTGTCCATCGCAGGCAGGCCAGCGGTGGCTGTTGCGGCAGCCGCAGAGCCGATGCTGGCCGGCCGGCAGCTCGATTGCCCTGGGCCAGTTTTCGGCGATGCGGGTGGCGGGCTTTGCGTCCGCCGGCCCGTCAGCGCTCATGGAGCTTGGTCAATTCGCGCCTGCCGGTGTTCATGGTCGCGATACTGCGTGAGCCTGGGGCCCGCTGCAAGGCGCGGAAGCTGGGGTCCGCCGGTCATCGCCGTCCGCGAACGGTCCGCCACTTGGCGCAGACGCCGGCAAGGTCTGCGGCGTGATCTGTGCAAGCTGGCCTTTCTGCACGGGATGGCCCGCGTGACAAGCTGCAGTGATGGGCCCGATACCAGCTCAGTCAGCGCACAGGTCTGGCGTTCACCAGTCTACGGAAGCAGCATGACATCCAGATCAGCATGGGCGGAAAAGGCGCTTGGCGCGACAAAGTTTTTGTCGAGCGGATCCGGAGGTCTATCGATGAGCGAGAGGTCCGCGTGCACGGCTACACCAGCGTCAGCGAAGCCAAGTCGCCCATGGATTGAAATATCCACTGCTCCAACAATCGCCGACCGCATGATGCGTTTTTGAACTACCGGTCATCAAGCATCGAAAATTGCGGGTCGATAAACGAGCGCGATCCGTACATCGCGGTAGCTGGCGCGAATCTGAGCTGTCACCATGAAGGCGCCCTAGGAGTGTGGGCGGTAGGAACCGATGAGCCGAGACAAAGCGCTTGCGGAGCGAATGTTTCGATCGTTCGAGGCGAACAGTCGTGCTATTTGACGAGAAGAATCGGAAAATTCGAGCGAAAGCGCGAAGTCGCAGGCCATTGCGTTTCTGCCGCCCACACTCCTAGACGCCGACCGGCTGGCACAAAGTTCAGGACATTCTCGACATCGCGCGGCCACATCCCACCCTATCCGACCTGCATACAACACGAATTGAGGCGTTCTTCATGAACAAGACCCTGGCGCAACGTGATCTGGCGGCGATCTGGCATCCCTGCTCACAGATGAAGGACCACGAAACTGTGCCCATGATCGAAGTGGATCACGGCCAGGGCCCGTGGCTTTACGATCTGCAAGGCCGGCGCTATCTGGATGCCATCAGTTCCTGGTGGGTGAATATCTTCGGGCACGGCAATGCCTATATCGCCCAGGCCCTGGCGGCTCAAGCCAGCAAACTGGAGCATGTGATTTTCGCCGGCCACACCCACGAGCCGGCCGTGCATCTGGCCGAGCGGCTGTTGAAGCTCGCGCCGGCCGGATTCAACAAGGTGTTCTTCGCGGACAACGGCTCGGCGGCGATCGAGGTCGCGCTGAAGATGAGCTTTCATTACTGGCGCAATCGCGGCCAGCAGCGCAGCCGTTTCATCCATCTGAGCAATGCTTACCATGGCGAAACTTTGGGCGCGCTCAGCGTCGGCGACGTGCCCTTGTATAAAGACACCTATGCACCGCTGCTGCTGGACGCGATCTGTGTGCCCGGTCCCGACAATTATTTGTGCGTGCCCGGCGAAACGCCGGTCGCCCAGGCGCAGCGCCGGCTGCAAGACATGCGTACGGCACTGGAGCAGCATGCCCACGACGTGTGCGCCATAATCGTTGAACCGCTGTTGCAATGTGCCGGCAGCATGCGCATGTACGACCCGGCGTATCTGCGCGGCTTGCGGCGGCTCTGCGATGAATTTCAGGTGCATCTGATTGCGGATGAAATCGCCACAGGCTTTGGTCGCACCGGGACCATGTTCGCCTGCGAGCAGGCCGATATCCGCCCGGATTTCATGTGTTTGTCCAAGGGTTTGACGGGGGGTTGGCTGCCGCTGGCCGTCGTGCTGACCGACGATGAGGTCTATGACGCCTTTTATGACGAGTACCGCAGCCTCAAGGCTTTCCTGCACTCGCATTCCTATACCGGTAACCCTCTGGCTTGCGCGGTTGCCAATGCCACGCTCGATCTGTTCGAGTCACAAGACAGCATCCACGCCAATCAGGTACTGGCGGCTCAGATGGCCAAGGCGGTTGAGCCGCTGTGGAATCACCCGCACGTCGGCGATATTCGCCAGCTGGGCATGGTGCTGGCGATAGAGATGGTTAAAGATCGCACCGGCCGCACGCCCTATGACTGGACTGAGCGCCGCGGGCTGCGGGTTTATCGTTATGGGCTGGAGCACGAAACGCTGTTGCGTCCGCTGGGCAACGTGGTGTACTGGATGCCGCCGTATGTGATTGATGAAGAACAAATTGCGGCGCTGGGTCGGGTGACCGCGGCCGCAATCGATGTGGCGACCGCCGCCGGCTGAGCCTGCTAGTCCGCCACCCCGGGTCGCCGCGGTTCGAAGGCGAGCATCAGGCCGTAGCTGTCTTCGATGACGAACGGCACGTGGTTCAGCGGCGGCGCCGTGCTGACCGACAAGGTCAGCCCCTTGGTGGTGCGTGTGAGTTCGGCTCCGGCCACCCGATAGGCTTCAATGGTCAGGGTTTGGTCGATGGGGCGTGAGAATTCGAATTGCCCGGTCATTTCGATCAGGTAGCGGTCGCCGTCTTTGCGCGTGCGATAGCGCGGGATGGGGCCGTTGCCAAACACGCCGACCCGAACACGACCATCCAGCACGCCAAAATCAAAGGCGTTGAGGCGCAGGGTCTCGTCGCTGTGGGCGGTCGTCGCTGGTGCCGGATCGCCGCTATTGGCGGCCGCTTCAGCTTCGGATTCGTAGCCGTCGACGAAGGGCAGCACACGCTGGCCGTCGTTGAACAGGCGGTCGCCCGCGGCATCTGCAGTACCCTGCGCGGCGCGCGGGGCGGACTCCACATCGGTGCTCTGATCCAGGTTCACGGCCGCGATGGGCTCGGGATCCGCGCTTTCCAGGGTTGCGAGGCCAGTCGGGACCTCGGCGCTGCGCCCGTATTTCAACCAGATCAGGACGGCAGCGGCAATCAAAATCAGCGCGGCGACCGCAGTAAGTATCGGAAAGCCGCCTCCGTTAGCGGAATCGTAGTCCGTGTTGTCGGTGTCGCTCATGAATATGCTGATCCAATTTGTGTGCGTGAAACCGTCTAGAATGTCGGCGCTGTCCGGTCCGCGCAAGTGCTGGTCGATTTGCCGGCACGACCATTGGCGGGGCGGCGGCTTGAGCTGAGCTCGGCGCTGCTGCTATTGTCCGCCCGCTTTCGGCGCGACTTGGCATTGTCGCCGGCGATTCAATGGTGGGACGTAGCGGTCCCCTCGCGGTAAGCCATTGTAAACCCCGCCAGGCCCGGAAGGGAGCAACGGTAGCAGCCGGTTTAGGCGCCGGGGTGTGGCTGCTGCGTCCCGCCACCCATTGTCCCGTTGCCGACCCGTGACCCCGGCGCCGGAATCGGGTTAATGTCATACCCCTATGGAACTTCGACTGTTCCCGAGACGACAATGAGCTACCAAGCGCTGGCCCGCAAATGGCGGCCGCGTAATTTTTCCGAACTCGTTGGGCAACGCCCCGTGCGCACTGCCCTGGAAAATGCGCTCGGCCAGGGCAAATTGCATCCGGCCCTGCTGTTCTCCGGAACGCGCGGAGTGGGCAAAACGACGCTGGCGCGTATTGTCGCCCGTTCGCTCAACTGCGAGCAGGGCGTGACCGCGCAGCCCTGCGGCGAATGCCCGGCCTGTCAGGAGATCGATCAGGGGCGCTTCGTGGATCTGCTCGAAGTCGACGCCGCTTCGCGGACCCGGGTGGACGAAACGCGCGAACTGCTGGACAACGTGCAGTACGCTCCCAGCCGCGGTCGCTACAAGGTGTACCTGATTGACGAGGTACATATGCTGTCCCGGCATTCCTTCAATGCTTTGCTCAAGACTCTGGAAGAACCGCCGCCGCATGTGCAATTTCTGCTGGCGACCACGGATCCGCAGAAGCTGCCCGTGACCATTCTTTCGCGCTGCCTGCAGTTTCATCTCAAGCGCATTCCCCTGGCGGAAATTGGCGCGCGGCTGAAAAGCATACTGGATGCCGAAGCCATCGCCTGGGACGAGGACGGGATTGAGCGCCTGGCGCGTGGCGCCGATGGCAGTCTGCGTGATGCGCTGAGTCTGCTGGATCAGGCAATTGCCTTTAGCGGTGGGCAGGTCAACGGCGCCGATGTCGCCACGATGCTGGGCAGTATAGAGCGGCGTGATCTGCTGGATCTGGTCGCGGCGCTGGCGGCCGGCCAGGCCGATCAGGCCTGGGAGGCCGTGGCCAGAATTGATGAGCAGGGTCTGGATTTTGCCGAAGTGCTCGATGAGTTGGCGCGTCTCTGGCAACGTCTGGCCCTGGCGCAGTTTTTGCCTGACCAGCTGGATTCCGTCGAGGCGACCGAACTGGCCGACCTGGCTCCACGGTTCGCTCCCGCCGATGTGCAGGTGTATTACCAGATCGTGGTGAATGCCCGGCGCGATCTGGACTGGGCGCCCGATCCGAGGATCGGCTTTGAAATGTGCCTGCTGCGCTTGTTCGCCTTTTTGCCGGAAGGTCTTGAGGGCGAGGCGCCGGCGCGCTACGAACCCCCCGCGCGCGCGGCCAGGCCCGTGGCAAGGAGCGCGGCTGCAGGGCTTGCAGCCGCGCCGAGCGGCTCCGCAGCGGCGGTGAATTGGGAGAGTCTGGTCGAGCAGCTGGGACTGCGTGGCCCCAGCCTGCAACTGGCCCGCCATTGCGTGATTGGCACCCAGACCGACGGGGCGTTGACGCTGCAGCTCGACACGGCCGGCGAGTCCATGCATAACCCCAGTTCCGAGGCACGTTTGCGCACGGCTCTGCGGGGCCATTTCGGTGAGCATCTGCAGCTGAGCATCGAGCGCCGCAGCGTGGCCGCTACGGCGCCGCCGCTAGCAGCGACGCCGGCGCGGGTTGCCGGGCACAAGGAAGAGGCGGCCAAGCTCACGGCCGAAGACCAGTTCATGAAAGACCCGGCGGTGCAGAAGATGGCTGCCGAATTCGGCGCGGAAGTGCGGCCCGGTTCGGTTCGCCCCAACGACGCCACGGACGGAGGACAAACGCGATGAAGGGAGCTCTCGGCAATTTGATGCGCCAGGCTCAGGAGATGCAGAAACGGGTGCAGGAAGTCCAGGATGAAATAGCCCGGAGTGAGGTCACCGGCGAGTCCGGAGGCGGCATGGTGAAGGTAACGGTCAATGGCCGTCATGAGGCCCGTCGGGTCGAAATTGATCCCGAGTTGCTCGCCGATGACAAGGACCTGCTGGAAGATCTGCTGGCCGCGGCGATTACCGACGCCGCGCATAAAGCCGAGCGCGTGAGCAAGGACAAGATGGCCGAGGTGACCGGCGGCATGACTTTGCCGCCGGGCATGAACTTTCCGGCCTGATGCTGTATCCACCGCCACTGGAAGGCCTGCTTGCGGCGCTGCGCTGTTTGCCCGGGGTCGGCAACAAGACCGCGCAGCGCATGGCTTTCCACTTGCTGCAGCGTGACCGGCTGGGGGCTAAGCAGTTGAGTACGGCGCTGCAAACGGCCTTGGCGGAGGTTGCCCATTGCCGGCGTTGCCGGATGTTCAGCGCGGGGGATTTGTGCCCGATCTGTGCGTCGTCCAAACGTGATCTGACCCAGCTTTGCGTGGTGGAAAGTCCCGCCGACGTCGTGGCCCTGGAACAGGGCACCGATTATCGCGGGCAGTACTTTGTGCTGCTCGGACGCCTGTCACCGCTGGATGGGATCGGGCCGGAAGAACTGGGACTGGATGTACTCGGCGAGCGCCTTGCCGCGCCTGAGCTGGCCGAAGTGATCGTTGCTACCAATCCGACCGTGGAGGGTGAGGCGACCGCTCACTTCATCGGCGAGTTGGCGCGGAGTCACGCCAAGCAGGTCTCCCGTATTGCCCACGGCGTGCCCATGGGTGGCGAACTCGAGTACGTGGACGGCTCGACCCTGGCGCATGCGCTGAATGGCCGACGCGACTATTAGTCCGATGCGGCCCAACCGGACCGCGCGACAGTGGACGGACCCTCCATTGTCCTATGCATTGAGCATCGAGTCTTGAATTGGCGAATCAGCGGGTTGTTGGGACTGCTTATGCCCGCGCTGGTGTGGGGCGCCGGGGGTGTCGCCGTCACCGATCTGGCACTTCATGACGGGGCCCGGGACCGTCCGGTTGCGGTCAAGATCTGGTACCCGACCGCAGGCGCGCGCGGGGACACGTCGGGTAGTTATGAGCTGGCCTTTCGGTCGCAGGCGACAAAGAACGGCTCCTACCGCGGGGCGGCGCGGCATCCTCTGATCTTGCTATCGCATGG
>JBFIIN010000159.1:0-7863 GCA_041601225.1 Oceanococcus sp. | reverse complement strand
TGCGGCGGGTGCGCTCGAAGGCCTCCTCAAAGCTATAGTCGCCCATGTTGGCCTGCAGGCAGCGCTCCAGCTGGGCCGGATCCATCAGGGCCTTACGCTTGATGGCGGAGCGGAAATCCAGCCCCTTCCAGGCATCCAGATTGAGATTTCCCGGCTCGAATATGTGGTCGAGCTCCTCGTCGGTCCGGGTCCCCATGACCCCGGCAATAATCGACCCGGCACTGGAACCAGACAGGACCCGTGGCAGCACGCCTTCGCTGGCCAGCGCCTTGATCACGCCAATATGAAACATGCCCAGCGTGGCCCCGCCCGAAAGCAGCAGCGCCGAGCGACCGAAACTCGATCCCGTTCGCTTGAAGAACAGGATTTTCTGATCGGTGGAAAAATCCGGGAACTCGGTGTCACAGAGATAATTCAGGCAGATACAGACTTCGTTGAGGTATTCTTCGAGCAACAGTTTGGTACCAACCCGGCAATAGCGATACAGGGCCGGATTGGCGATATTGCCCAGGTTGCCATGCAGGCCCTCATGCAGCGCGAACACCAGTTCGGCGACCCGTTGCTCTTCGCGCAGCTGCCTAAACTCGTTCAGCCGGCCGCGGATCAGGCGAAAATCATAATCCGGCGTTTCGTCCTCGGCACGCCACTCCGCGCCACCATCAATCGCATCCAGAGCCAGCGCGATCTCACGCCAACTGCGGTAATCGGCGGCGTGCTTGAGCTCGCGCTCCAGGCGGACTTTTTTCTTCATAGACAAACCATGGCAGTGGACCAGCTTGTGTTGCAGCGCGCCAAATTAGCACGAGCGTCAAACATCGGGAAGCGACCGACTCCGACCCGGACTCAAACCGGCTGCGTCTCGTCCGACAGCACAAAACGCGCGAAGGGCCGCGGTTCGGCCACGGTGTAACCCTGCGCACAATCGATGCCGATTCTGCGCACAGCCGCCAACAGGCCCGCGTTTTCCACAAATTCAGCCACAGTTTCAATGCCCATGTGATGAGCGATCTCGTTGATTGCTCGGACAATCGACGCATCGACCTCGCTGCTGAGGATTTCCTGAATCAGGCTGCCATCGATCTTGATCATGTCCACGGGCAGGGTCTTGAGATAGGAAAACGAGGACACCCCGCCACCGAAACCATCGAGTATCGTGCGACAGCCCAGCGCCCGGATCTGCCGCATGAATTCCAGGGCTGCCCCCAGGTTGGAGCTGGCCGCAGTTTCCCGCAATTCGATGGCCAGCACCTGTGGCGGCACGTCATTCGCTGCCAGTTGCTGGGCGACGAATTGGGCCAGCTCAACGTCCGCCAGCGAAGCGGCCGAGACATTCAGCGAGAACCGCAACTGCTGCGATCCCACTCCGCGCAACAGCAAGCCGCCGATCTTGGCGCAGGCGGTTTCGATGACCCAGCGATCCACTTCAGGCATCATTTGATACCGTTCGGCGGCCGGCAGAAACGAACCCGGGCGGATCGAGTTGCCATTTTTGTCCAGCAGCCGCAACAAGATTTCGTGCTGATCCGCGTCAAGGCCCGCGCCTTGAATGCGACCCACGCTCTGGTAATACAGTGTCAAGTCACCAGCGCCCATGGCCTGGCGCAAGCGCTCCACCCAGCGCATCTCACCGCGGCGCCTGATGACCGCCAAATCGTGCGGGTAGGCCACGTGGACGTTGTTGCGCCCCTTGTCTTTCGCTGCATAGCAGGCCGAGTCGGCGGCCTGCATGACCGCCTCCGGGCTTTCCGCCTCCGGCCCGATGGCCACCACTCCGATGCTCGCGCCAATGTTGAAACTGCGATAGTCCCAGACAAAACGAAAGCCGCGGATGGCATCGCGCACCTTCGCGGCCACCCGGGTCGCGTCTTCCAGGGGGCAGTTTTCGAGCAGAATTCCGAACTCGTCACCACCCAGGCGGGCCACCAGATCAAGCCCCCGCACAGCCGGCCGAATCAGCTCCGGCAATTGGCGCAGCAATTCGTCACCGGCAACATGACCACAGCTGTCATTGACGATCTTGAAATTGTCCAGATCGATGTAACACAGAGCGTGCACCGATCCGGATTCACGCGCCAAAGCAATCAGTTCCTCCATGCGCGCCTCGAATGCGCGGCGGTTGGCCAGCCCGGTCAGCGGATCACTGAGGGCCTGAGCCGCGACCTCGCGGGTCTGTGCATCGCGGGCGCTGGAATCGCGAAAAATTACCACCGCCCCGGTACTGCCTTCGAGGGGAGATACGGTATATTCAACGGGAATTTTCTGGCCATCCTGGGTGACGAACTCGGCGCTGACCGTAGTCTGGGCGCCGCCACCCTTGAGGCATAGCTCCACGGGCGTGTCCTCCGGATCGGTGGCGTCCTCGGCATCACGCAAGATCTCAACTATCGGCAAACCGTGCAGCTGTTCGGGCTCGCAGCACAACATGCGCGCGCCGGCCCGGTTAAGGAAAATGACCCGACCGCGCTCATCGGCGCCGATCACCCCATCGTTGGTGGCGTCCAGCAGCAAGCGCACCTGAGCGGTGGCGGCCAGCAACCTGTCCTGGGTCCGGCGTTGCTCGTGAATGTCGCGACTGGTGCCGAGCACACGCTCCGGATTGCCGGCGGCGTCATGCGCAACCAGCTTCCCGCGCACCGCGATCCATTGCCAGCGCTGGTCGCCGCGGAGAAAGCGCAACTCAACTTCGAAATGGTCGGCAACGCCCTTGAAATGCGCGCTGACTGCGTCGTTGAAAGCCTGAATGTCTTCAGGGTGAACCCGCTCGCTCAGAGTTGCCAGACTGGGCTGGGCGATCTCCCGGGGGTCGAAACCCATCATGCGGACAAAGCGTTCGTCCAGATCGATTTCGCCACTGTTCACATCCCAGTCCCACAGACCCAGGCCGGATGCCGCCAAAGCGAGATCAAGGCGCCGCTCGCGTGCAATCAGAGCTTCGTCGCCATCCACACGACTGCGCTCTTGCTGATCATCGTCCGGTGCTCGTTTTATCATCTAGGCCCCGCCGGGTTGATCAACCAGTGCTAATATCCAGATTCACAATAAGTTCTGCATTCAAAGCACCGGGGTCTTTCAACAGTCAACGCGATTCGTTGGATATTGTTATGTGTTTGTATTGTGCTGAATACGAACACATCTTATGCCGAAACTTCGATCATCGTGAATGATGAGCTGACGCACGGCCAGATTTCGCGCGCGTTGCTGCGGGGAATCTTTGGCATGCGGGTCCGCGTCTGGCCTGACGGAACTCCCATCAAGGTCTTCGTGCTGGAAGATGATTCCCGAATTCACGGTGAGTTCTGCCGCACCGTGCTCCAGACATTTCCCTACCAGCTGCGCCAGAATTGGGATCGCCTGGTTTATTCGGGTACCGGCCAACCACCCACACCGGTCCGCGATGTTGCCGAGATGAGCGCACGGGTTGCGGCGCTGCCCGGCGCCGTGGGCTACATCCCGGCCTCCGCCGATCCGCCGACGCCGGGCGTCAAGGTGATTCATGTCGAGTAAAGCCCTCCCTGCGGCATTTGGCGGAGCAGCATTGCTCGCCTGCGGCGTCGTCCTGCCCGCGCCCGCGTCGGGGGATATGAACCCGCAGATTCACGGCTTTTTCAGCCAGGGTTTTGTGCTCAGCGATGGCAACGACGTCAATGGCAACAGCAGCAGCGGCGGCAGCTTTGATTTCCGGGAAATCGGCCTGAACGCTTCAATTCGTCCATTTGGCAACGTGCTGGTATCGGCCCAGGTCGCGTCCGTGTCGCAGGGTCAGGTAACCCAGGAAAATCTGCTGCTCGATTATCTGCTCGTAGACGCGGGCCTGTGGACCGGGCCGGCCGGACGCATGGGCGTGCGTCTTGGCAAGCTCAAGAACCCCCTGGGCATTTATAATGACGCGCGCGACGCCGTATTCACCCGCCCTGGAATATTGCTCCCTCAGGGCGTCTATCTGGACAATGACGGCGCCCGCGCCTTCGGTTATTTTTCCCTTCCCGGCGTCGGCATCTACAACGATTGGTACCTGGACAGGCACAGTCTGGCCTTCGAGTTACATGCCCACGGTCGTGCCGATCTGGATGACAATGCCGAAATCTCGATATTGCGGGCATCCGCGCCGGGACAATTCGAACATGACCAGGGCCTGATGTTTCGGGTAATCGATGATTTCCGCGGCGGGCGCTGGCGCTTCGGGCTGACCTTGAACCGTTCGGAACTCCGCTACCGGGTCGACGGCGATGGCATGAGTTGCCCTCAGTTTGGTGGGCCCTGCCCGTTGTCCGAGCCGGGAAACTTTCAGCTCGATCAGGTCGTACTGTCAATGCAGCACAACCGCGAGCGCTGGAATGTCACCGCGGAACTGGTGCGGCGGCGTATCCAACTGGACAACCTCAACCCGCCGCCATTCCCGAGCTCATCCACCGACCAGGACTCGATTTCCTACTACCTGCAGGTCAATTATCTGGCGCGGCAGCGACTCTGGCTGTTTACCCGCTACGATGAGCGGCAGCGCGAAATGCAGGACCGCAAGGGCTATCGTCAGGCGGCGCGCACCGGCTTGCCGCGACACTATTTCTTTGCCCGGGACTGGACCGTGGGCGGGCGTTACGATCTGCGTCACGACCTCGGATTATGGGCTGAATTGCATCTGGTGGATGGCGTCGCCTGGGTTAACCCACGTGACAACCCCGGCTTCAATCAAGGTCAAGCTGAAAGGAACTGGTCCGTATTTAGCCTCATGATCGCCTACCGGTTCTGAGCGTGAAGCCATCTCTGGCGCCGACCCGGGCCATAAGCCTGAAATGGAAAACCCTGATGCTGCTCGGCGTCGCTCTGGCCGGGGTCAACATCAGCCTGATTACGGCAGACTATCGCAATCAACTGGAGCAGTTTGTCGCGCGTCAAAGCCTGGAGCTCGACCGCAAGCTGACGATTCTCAATCGCCTGGTCAAGCAATCGGAGTCCCGCTTGCAGCGCATCGGCGGCATCGTCCCGACAATCGCCGATGCCGTGGCTCCCGGAACACCAATTGAGGAAAGCTGGGCTGCCCTGCAGCTGGATCTGGAGCTGCTTGCGCTGCAGCTGTTCGACGCCGAGGGCGCCCTGCTCCTGCGTGGCCTCCCGCATTTCGGCGCGCGGCCGCCAAAGATACTGGCGATGCGGGTTGCTGCGGCGCTCATGAGTGAACGACCGGACAGCTTCCTGCTATGTGACGACACCTGCGCGCAATATGCCCTGGTCCCGACGATCAGCGCCCAGGGCCAGCCGCGAGTCATGCTGGTCGCCACGCAGTTGACCGACCTGGTCGTGCAATTCCCGCAGCTGGCCGATGCCGAAATCGCCCTCATTACCCCCACCAGCGACCCACATCAGGAAGCCCGCAGCGCGATCTGGCCCGGCCTGCGCCTGATCGCAATCAGCGATGCCCCGCGCAACGAACCGAAATTGCAGGCATTGGCCGAGAATGCGGAGATCCATGAACTGTTTGGTGGCAAGGGCTTCATGTTCGGTGAACGCAGCTACCGGGTGGCCGCGCGCGATTTGCGCAGTTTTGGCAGCCTCGACCCGGGCTATGTTCTGATATTTGGGGACCTGACCGCAGAACTGGCCACGATTCGTCGTCAGATCCAGCGCGGTTTCGTGTCTGGCGGCACGGCTCTGCTGGTGGCGCTGCTGCTCGGTCTGGCGATCCTCAACCGCCCAATGAACCAGTTGCGCCGTCTGGCCGATGCCCTGCCCCTGCTCGCCAGCAAGGCTTACCAGCCTGCACGTCAGCTGATCGGCACGGACTTTTTGAGTCGCCGCCTGCCGACCGAAATCGAAGTGCTCGAAGGCGTCGCGGTCGAACTCACAGACCAGCTGGAAACCCTGGAAGGCCTGGTCGAGACCCGTAATCGGGCGCTTGCCGAAAACATTGCAGAACTGAGACGGTCGCAGGAACTGAACGAAAAGATATTCGCGACAGCACCAATCGTGATGATCATGCAATCCGGCGGCGGAGAAATCATTCAGGCCAACGAGTTCGCCTGCACCTTGATGGGCTACAGTCCGACCGAACTCGAACAGACCAACTTTCTCACATTGCTTGCTGATGAGCGGCAGCGCAAGCAGACCAACAATGCCCTGATCGATCTGATCTCCGGTCGCCGCCCGGCGTTCGAACAAACCGGGCCCGTGCTCTGCGTTGACGGCAGCCTGGAACGCATAACCTGGCTGCATTCGCGGGTTCAGGCGCAAAGCGGCATCTTCGTTCTTTCGCTGGGACTGCCGGACAAATCCGAGCAATCGGCCCCCGGCGCAGGCTGCTAGCCCGAGTCACCAGCAAAGGCCGCAGCGCTGGCGCCTAAAGCCAGCGCGGCGACCTTGGGATGCAAAACGTCATGCAGCATGCATGATCAGAATCTTCCGACCACGCCGTATATATGGGGCATTGTCGATGTTCGGCGGAACCTCTGCTTCCGCCAACGGATGCAATCCATCACTCAGGCGCAGGCCAGAGTCGCGGATGAACAGCCGACTGAGCGATCACAGCTAGCTCGCGCGGGCCGGCACCTTCAAGGTCTGCCCGACTCGAATGGCGTGCACATCCGTCAATCCGTTGAGTGCGGCGATTTCTCTTACGCTGACGCCATATTTGCGGGCGATGGACCCCACCGTCTGCCCGGCACGCACGGTATGTTTCACATAGCCCGCACCGGCATCCGCGGGCAGGAGCAGTACGGCCCCCACCTGCAGCAACTCCGGCTTGGCGATCCCATTGAGCCGCTGCAAATCCCTTGCGGAAACATGATAGCGGCGGGCGATCGCGACTAGAGTCTCGCCGCTGCGCACCCGATGCTTGCGTGGCGCATCCGCCTTGCCGCCACTGCCGGTCGGAATCTTCAGGACCTGACCCGCGCGGATAAAGCCACGCCGGCTGAGGTTATTGGCCCGCGAGATCTGCTTGACCGAACTGCGATAACGATAGGCGATTCCGCTCAAGGTCTCACCGGAGCGCACTTTGTGCCGGACGAAATAGTCGCGTTGCCGTTCGTAGCGCTGACTCGAATCCAGCGACGCATAGGCGTTGCTGAAAGTGCTTGCGGTACCCCGCGGCACCCGTATGCGCTGCCCCGGAGGCACGAACAAATGGCCGTCAATCACCGCAGTGGAGAAAGTCGGATTGAGGCGCTGAAAGCTTTCCAGATCGAGGTCGATCAGGCGCCCCAGGGTTTCAAAGGGCACGTAATGATCAATCGTCACCTCTTCGAAGCGTAGCGGCTCATCGCGCTTGATCGGCCCGAAATAACGCATGGCGTTCTGCTCGACATGCAGGGCGGCCAGAAATTCGGCGTAAAAATTCTTGGACGCAAAGCCCCAGCGAGGACCGTCATACCGCTCGATCAATTCCACCAGACTGCTTGCGCCAATCTCTTCCAGGGCGCGCGCGATGCCATAGCGTCCATAGTTATAGGCCGTGACCGCCATGGGCCAGTCATTGAGCGCCGCATAATCATCGGCCAGGTGGCGGGCCGCCGCCTCGGTCGAAAACCAGGGGTCGCGGCGGTCATCACCCACCTCATCCATACGCATATAGCGCCGCGCGCTGCTGGGAATAAACTGCCAAATTCCTGCCGCTCCCGATTTGGAATAGGCCTTTACGTTGAAACTGGATTCCACCAGGGGCAAGCGCGTCAGTTCGACGGGCAGCCCCTGCGCGGCAAAGATTTCCTCCATGTAAGGCAGATAGGCCCCCGACACCGCTATCGCTTCCCGAAAGCGCTCATACAGGCCGCGCTGCCCGCGAATCCGTTCGGCCGCACGGGCGAACTTGTCCGGCTCGCTGATGCGCTCGAATTTCTTCTTGATGGAATTGGCGACGGGCGGCAGATCGGC
>JBFIIN010000158.1:0-7864 GCA_041601225.1 Oceanococcus sp. | reverse complement strand
TATCCGCCGATCCCGATCAGGACATCCAACTGTGCATCAGTGTCGCTGAATCCGACATTGAACTCGACTACTAGAAGGAGCTTTGAAAATGGCTGCCAGTCGCATTTTGACCCCCACCGAAGCCGATGCTTTCGGAGCTGAACTCACCGCCCTGCGCGAAGAAGTCGTTGCCGACCTTGGCGACAAGGACGCCCGCCACATTCGCGGCATGATCCGCATCCAGCGCCGCCTGGCCCTGACCGGCCGCGCCCTGCTCTGGTTCGGCTTCATGCCGCCAGTGGCCATCGTCACCTGGCCGCTCGGGGCGCTTGCCCTGGGCATCGCCAAAATCCTGGAGAACATGGAGATCGGTCACAACGTCATGCATGGCCAGTACGACTGGATGCAGGATCCCAAATTGCATTCCCAGACCTACGAATGGGATACCGTTTGCGATGGCGATCACTGGCGCAATTCGCACAATTACGAGCATCACACCTATACCAATATTCTGGGCAAGGACAGGGACATTGGCTATGCGGTGCTTCGCATGAGCGACGAGCAGCCCTGGCGCCCCATGTATCTGTTCCAGCCGATCTCCAACGCGCTGCTGGCGATGAATTTTGACACCGGCGTGGGCCTGCACGATGTGCAATTCGAGCGGGTCTGGAGCGGTGACATGAGCCGCGCGGAATTCAAGCAGCGCTTCAAGCCTTTTGTGAAGAAGGCGAGCCGCATGTGGTTCAAGGACTACGTCTTCTTCCCGCTGCTGTCCGGACCCAATTTCCTGGGGGTCATGGCCGGCAACGCGGTGGCGAATCTGATTCGCAATCTGTGGGCCTATACCATCATTTTCTGCGGACACTTTCCACGCGGCGTGCAGGTCTTTGAATACAGCGAAGAACAGCTCAAGACGGAATCCAAAGGCCAGTGGTATGCGCGCCAGATCAACGGCTCCGCCAACCTGGAGGGCGGTCGCTTGTTTCACATCATGAGTGGCCACTTGAGCCACCAGATCGAGCATCATCTGTTCCCTGATCTGCCGGCCCATCGCTATGCCGAAATCGGCCCGCGGGTCGAGGAGATTTGCCAGCGCTATGGCCAGCTCTACAACACCGGCCCGCTGTGGAAGCAGTACGCCACGGTGCTCGGAAAAGTTTTCAAATACGCCTTACCGACGCGCTCACCGCAGCCTCTGGCGGCCTGAATCTGGGCCTATTACATAAGCGTTCGGGTCAGTATTGGCCCGAACGCTTGCCGGAAAGTGGGCCAACCCCAGCAGCCACATTGATTCACACGCCCGGCATGCGTATGCTTCGCCGCCTCGCGTGCTGACGTGAGAGCGAAGATTTTCGGTTTCGGGGTGTAGCGCAGCCTGGTAGCGCATCTGCTTTGGGAGCAGAGGGTCGGGAGTTCGAATCTCTCCACCCCGACCAACATCTTCACGGCATCCGCACTGCGGGCCAGGCGCCCGGCCAGACAGGACAGAACGCGTGAGCGCACAGATCATCGACGGCAAGGCGCTTGCCAGCCATATTCGCGGCGAACTCAAAGAGCAGGTGTCGGGTCTCACGGCGCAGGGCTTGCGTCCGCCCTGCCTGAGCGTCGTTCTGGTTGGAACGGACCCCGCTTCCCAGGTCTATGTCGGCGGCAAGCAGCGCGCCTGCGCCGAAATCGGCTTCGAGTCACGGCCTTACCAGCTGCCGGCTGATACCGACCAGACCAGTCTCATGCGCCTGGTCGATGAACTCAACGCCGACCCCGGCGTGGACGGCATCCTGGTCCAGCTCCCGCTGCCGGCGCAGATCGACGCCGATGCCATCCTGGATCGTATCGATCCGGCCAAGGATGTCGACGGATTTCACCCCGCGAATATCGGCAAACTCCTGCAACGCCGGCCGGGCCTGCGTCCCTGCACTCCCTATGGCGTGATGAAGATGCTGGAATCAGCCGGGGTCACCATCGCTGGCCAACGTGCCGTGGTGGTTGGCGCGTCCAATATCGTCGGTCGGCCCATGGCCCTGGAGCTGCTGCTGGCCAACGCCACGGTCACCATCTGTAACAGCAAGACTCAGGACCTTCCTGCGGAGGTGGCGCGTGCGGATATCGTGGTTGCCGGCGTGGGCAAGCCGGAGTTCGTCAAAGGGGACTGGATCAAATCCGGCGCCTGCGTGATTGATGTGGGCATCAACCGGCTCGCCAATGGCAAGCTGGTCGGTGATGTGGCGTTTGCCGAGGCCGCTGAGCGCGCCGCGCTGATTACGCCAGTGCCGGGTGGCGTTGGCCCCATGACCATCGCCATGCTGATGCATAACAGCCTGATGTCTTACCGTCTGCGTAGCGCAGTTTGCGGCGGCTAAATCCCGCCGTCGTCGACCACATACTCGAAATACGGTGCGCTTTGATCATAGCTGCCTTCGATGATCTGAGCCATCAGCCGGAACGCCGTCCGCATGATTGGATGTCCCGCATCGCCCTCGTATCCGTGGCCCGATAGGTTCAAATCGGCCGCGGGATCCCCTTCGGCCCCCGCGGCACCACCCAGGGCACCGGTCAGGGTATTGCCTGGCGCCTGATCTTCAGCCACCCGCAGCACGGTATGGAACTGTGTTGCGATTCCGGCTCCGGCCGCAGCCAGGGCCAGTTCCCGACCCTGGTTGTACGGCACCAAGCCGTCATTGACGCTGTGCGCCACCGCCAGAGCGACCAGTCCAGCATCAGCCATCGCCTTGGTGTTGAGCGCGGGCGAGCGGCGCTCGTACTCCTGTGGGACTTCCTGTGGCGTGCCTCCGGCATCCTCCTCGATGTCCGCGGCGATTTCCGGCAAGGCCACGCGCGCTTCCAGATAGGATTCCAGCAGCATCGACAGGGGCTCTGCCGCCACCCAGTAGTCAAACAGTCCCGAGCCATCCGTGGTCACATAGGTGGACTCGGTAATGGCCGTACCCGCGATCGCCCCCCCCATCGAAACACCGAACAGAATGACCGTTTTCACGCTCGGAAAGCGCGCCAGGGCCATCTGGGTCGCCGCCACCACGTCATGCGCGCCCAAGCCGATGGGAAAGGCCTCGTTATCGCGATAGTTGGTCGCCAGAGCAACAGCTTGCGGGTGATTGCTCACGGTTCGCTGGACATGCGGCCGCCAGACCACCGTGGCATCCTGATTCAGGCCATGACAGAACACGACCAGATGAGTGGGTGCGGCGCCTTTCACGTAACCCATAATGGCGACCGGCAGCCTCGGATCACGGGGCTCCGGCATGCTCGGCGCAAGAATTTGCACCGCCCGCGAATCGACCGTCACGGTCTCGATGAGCACCGCCCCGACGCCGGGCTCCAGGTACTGCTCGTCGTAAGCGTCGCCACAAGCACACAGCGCGAATACGCCCGCGGCTGCCGCCAGTCTTGCTCGCATATTCTCCAGCCTTTACAGGTCTTGTGCCCGGCATGTTACAACAAGCCGGCGCACGCTCTCCCGATCATCAGTTCGCCGCGCGCTCCGCGCAGCCAGCCGCGCGCGCTGCGCTCAGGACCGCCGCCACACACAGCTCCCATCCGGCTTGTCCTCAACCACTACGCCACGCTGGGTCAGTTCCTCGCGAATTTGGTCGGCCTGCGCCCAGTCCTTGCTCCGGCGTGCCTGTCCGCGCGCCTCGATGAGGGCATCAATCGCGGCATCGTCCGCGCCATCGCCGTTGCCCCGCAGCACTGCGGTGGGCTCTTCCTGCAGCAGCCCCAAACGCCCACCCAGCGTAATCAGAGTTTTCGCCAGTCCCGGCGCCTCGTCAGGCTGCCCGGCTTTCGCGCTATTGAGACGGCGCGCGAGTTCAAACAGAATCGACATGGCTTGCGCCGAATTGAAATCGTCATTCATCGCGGCGTCAAAGCGCTCCACCGCCTCGCCATCCAGGTCTCCCGCCGGTGCCACCCCGTCCAGCGCGCCGTAGAGGCGCCGCAAGCCACTGACCGCAGCGTCCATGGTCTCGCCGGTATACAGCAGGGGGCTGCGGTAATGCGTGCCGAGGATAAAGAAGCGAATCTCTTCACCCCGATAACGGCCCAGCAAATCGCGAATGGTGCGGAAGTTGCCCAGTGACTTGGACATCTTTTCCGTGCCCACCTGCACGAAACCATTGTGCAGCCAATAATTTACGAAGTGCTGGCCGGTGGCCCCTTCACTCTGGGCGATTTCGTTCTCATGGTGCGGAAATTTCAGGTCCATGCCGCCGCCATGGATGTCGAAATGCGCGCCCAGGCAGTGGGTGGCCATGGCCGAACACTCGATATGCCAGCCCGGTCGCCCCGCGCCCCAGGGCGATTCCCAGGCGGGCTCACCGAGCTTGGCTGATTTCCAAAGCGCAAAATCCAGCGGGTCGCGTTTGGCTTCATCTGCCGCAACCCGGGCGCCAATACGCAATTCTTCCAGGCGCTTGCCGGACAGCCGGCCATAGGCCGGGAATGAGTTCACCGCGTAATACACATCGCCATTGGCAGTGGCATAAGCATGCCCCTTGGCGACCAGCATTTCGATCATGGCGATGATCTGCGGCATATGCACCGTGGCGCGTGGCTCAAGGTCCGGCCGCACCAGGCCCAGGGCTGCGCAATCCTCGTCCATGGCCGCTATGAAGCGACCGGTCAGCGCGTCGATGTCCTCTGCATGCTCGGCCGCGCGGCGAATGATCTTGTCATCGACATCGGTGATATTGCGCACATAATTCACCGCGTACCCGGCCGCGCGCAGCTGGCGCACCACCATGTCGAAAACCAGCAGCATGCGCGCATGCCCCAGGTGGCAATAGTCGTAAACCGTGATGCCACAGACATAAAGATCAACCTGACCGGGGTGTCGGGGCCGGAAATCTTCTTTCTGGCCGTTTAGGCTGTTGTGCAGACGCAACATGGCTTGGACAGTGGGCGCGAAAAGGCCGCGTAATGTACCGGAATCGACCCTCAGCCGAAATAGAGCAGCAGGCCGAGCACCAGCGCCGCGTCCACACCGGCCAGCAAATCGTCGACCATGATGCCGCCCCCGCCACCGACCCTGGCGTCCAGCCAGCTGATCGGCCAAGGCTTCGCGATGTCAAACAGGCGAAACAGTCCGAAGCCCAACATGAGTCCCACCCACAGCGGCCAGGGGCTGGGCAGCAACAACAGGGGAATGAAAGCGATCAGACAGCCGGCCAATTCATCCCAAACTATACCGCCGTGATCATGCACGCCAAGTTTTGCGGACGCATAACCACAAATCCAGATACCGCTCACGGATATTGCCAGGGTGACCGCCAGATAAAGCCACAGGGGCTGGTCCGACAGCAACCAGAATACCGGCAGCGCGACCAGCGTGCCAAAAGTGCCTGGCGCACGCGGTGCCAGCCCGGTCCCAAAGCCGAAGGCCAGAGCCAGCACCGGATCACGCAGCAATTCGTGGAACGTGGGTTTAACTGGATTCATGAAAGTGCCGGTATCCGGACGCGGAACACGCCCCTAGTGTGCCGTTCGCGGCGCGAATGTGCAGCTGGCGTCCAGCCACCACTTCCCCGATCACGTGGAATTCGTCACCCAGCCTCGCGCGCAACGCCGGCAGCCGCGCCGGTGCCAGACAGAACGCCAGCGCATAGTCATCCCCTCCGTACAGCGCGTAGTCCAGGGCGGCCGCCTGGCCACGCAACGACCTGGCCAGCGGAAGCTGGGCAACGTCAATAACGCCCCCCACCTGGGATGCCCGCAGGATGTGTGACAAATCCTGGGCCAGCCCGTCGGAGACATCGATAACCGCGCTGGCCATGCCGCGCAGCGCCAATCCCGCCCCAAGCTGAGGCTCAGGTCGCAGCAGGGCCCGGCGCGCTGCAGCGGATGCCGCAGGATCGCGCAGGGCCCAGGCCGCGAGCCCGAGCCCCCCACAGACGCAGATCAAATCGCCCACCGCGGCGCCCGCACGACGCAAGACTTCGCCCCGGGGACAGCTGCCCAGCACTGTCACCGTCACCGTCAGCGGCCCCTGAGTGGTGTCACCGCCGACCAGATCCAACTCATGTCTGCGGGCCAGCCGCAACATGCCCTGGGCAAACCCCCTGAGCCAGCCAGGGTCCGCGCTTTCGATCGTCAGAGCCAGGGTGAAAGCCACCGCCTCGGCGCCCATCGCGGCCAGATCACTGAGATTGACGGCCAGCGCCTTCCAGCCGATATCAGCAGGTAATGCATCGTGTGCAAAATGGCGGCCGGCTACCAGCGTATCGGTCGCCACGACCATCTGATTGGCACCGAAATCCAGTACGGCGCCATCGTCCCCACCGCCCAGCACAACTTCCGCACGCCGGCTGGGGGTCATGAAGTAGCGCTTGATCAGCGCAAATTCGTCCACGCGCGGAGTTAGCCAGGCTGCGGATCGTTGGGCCTAAGCTCACGGGCGATCTTGTCGCTTACCCCGTTGATGAAGCGGTGTCCATCGGTGGCCCCGAAAACCTTGGCCAGCTCCACGGCCTCATCGATGACAATACGCACGGCCAGTTCCGGGCAGTTGGCCAGCTCCCAGGCCGAGACCAGCAAGATGGCATGCTCCATGGGATCCAGTTGCACCAGCGGTCGGTCAAGCTTCGGGTCGATGACCGCGTCCAGACGGGCGGCATCGGCTACGACGCCACGCAACAAGACCTCAAAATAGTCCATGTCGGCGTTTTTCAGATGCCCCCAGTCTGCGGTTTCACTGACCAGATCGGCGATGCAGGCCTCGTTCATCAGCCAGCGGTAGATTCCCTGCACCGCACCGTAACGGGCACCACGGCGGCCCAGCAGTCGCTTGTCGACCGTCATCGCACCAATCCCGGCTCACGCATTCAAGCCATCCAGCAGCAGCAGCATGTCCAGAACGGCATCGGCCGCTTCGACGCCCTTGTTGTCGTCATTGGGCCCCGATCGGGCGAGCGCCTGCTCCAGGTCATAGGTCGCCAGAACGCCGAAGCCCACCGGCAGGCAATTCTCGCGCGCAACATCGGCAATGCCGCGGGCGCACTCCCCGGCGACATACTCAAAATGCGCCGTATCACCCTTGATCACACAGCCGAGCGCAACAATCGCGTCCCAGCTTCCCTGCCGCGCCAGGCATTCCGCGAGGAGAGGGATTTCGAATGCACCGGGGACAGTGAACTGCCGAATGCCGGCCGGCACCACTCCGCGCGCCTTGAGTCGTGCAATTGCCGCGTCCGTCAACGAGTCGACAATCTCCGGATTCCAGATCGTGGAGATCACCGCCACCCGCGCCTTGGCCAGCACCGGGGAAAGATCAGTCATGACCGTCTTCACTGTGAACGTATTCCTCGACTTCCAGATCAAATCCGGAAATGGCGTGCATCCGCTTCGGCGCCGACAGCACCCGCATCCGTCGTACGCCCAGGTCGGAAAGAATCTGCGCGCCTATCCCGTAAGTCCGCAAATCCGCAACTTCTTCATCATCCGGTGCGCGTTCGTGGCGCTTGCCCAGATTGATGACCTGCTGCACCAGACTTTGCGGAGTTTCCCATTTGCGCAAGACCACCACGATGCCGGCGCCCGCCTGGGCCACGGTGGCCAGGGCGTGATCCAGCGGCATTCCAGAGCCTTCGTGGACAACGCCCAGCACATCACTGAGCGTATTGCGCAAATGGACGCGCACCAGGGTCGGTTCCTCGGCATTGGGCTCGCCGCGAACCATGGCCATGTGTACTGTCTTGTCTATGGCATCCTCGTAGGTCACCAGGCGGAATTCGCCATGCGCCGTCTGCACCAACGACTCGGCCACCCGCTCTACTGTGTGCTCGTTCTGCAGACGATAGCGGATCAGGTCGGCGATAGTGCCCAGTTTCAGCTTGTGCGCTTTGGCGAACCGCTCCAGATCCGGCCGGCGCGC
>JBFIIN010000157.1:0-7901 GCA_041601225.1 Oceanococcus sp. | reverse complement strand
TGCTGTAGTCGCCAGGGCTGCCCGCGCTGCCGCTGAGCACGATGTCCGCGGTCACAACCGTACCCGTGGCCGCCGACAGGGTCGCGGTGACGGTCACCGCGGCGCCATCCTCACTCAGCGACTGACTGGTCGTGGTCCACTCGATGGTCGGCGGCGGTAGCGCCAGGCTCTGCCGCCCCCAGCGCGTGCCCCAGCGCCCGTCTTCGCCACCAAAGGCGGTCCCGGTCGTCAAGGCGTATTCCTGAAAGGTCCAGAAACTCGTGTCATCGCTTGGGTCAATCACCGTCCCGGTGTAATCACCCCAGCGGTTTTGCGGTCCGCCGAATGTCCGCAGATACGGCCCAAGGCCTTCAGCCACGGTCCTGATATCTGTCATCGTCCCGGCGGGATCAGTAGCCGCGCGCATGGCGATAAATGCGCTGGCGAAAATGTTGGGACCCGATGCGGTGAAGCCGACGGCAACCTCACCCGCACCGTTTACTGCGATGCTTGGCATATAGGTAAAGACACCGGTATCCAGCTCTTCGCCACCGATCTGGCCGAACTGATTCAGCGTGACTGCACTCGGGCTGCTGGTATCCAGCTCCCACCAGGCCGCCGTAACCTGACCGCTATCGGCGCCGCTGAACGGGACGGTTTCGGCGGTGGTAAACAGCTTGTGGTCGCGCCAGACAGCGTTGAGCGCCCGCCGGTCATTGGTCTCTATCAGCGCTGCGCTGCCACTTTGTGGCGCGTCCGGAAATCCGGAAAAATCGTCGATGTCACCAATAGGTATGAATTGACCGTTGACCATGGTGGGCTCAGCCAGCGCACTCGTAAGCAAGGCCACCTGCAGATACTCGGTGAGCCCGTCGGTTATTCCGGTGTAGCCGACGACCCAGGTTGCCGGCGCACCGGCCCCGGGCAATCCGCCGCTGCCGAATATGTGCGCAGGCTGCGCCGTGACAGACAGCAAACCACCTGGCCACGGATCAATCAGTTTAACGATGACTTCCGTACAGGCCGTACTGCCGCCACTGCTGCCACTGGGCTTGCCGATCGCCCACATGCGGGTGTCAAGAAACTCGCCGCCGGTGTCCTCAAATTCGAACATGTTCCCGGTCACGTAAATGGCTTCTTCATCCACGGCCAGACCCGGGTAATCCAGCCAACCGTCCAGGTTGTCGATAGTCAACTTGGTGTTGATTTTCTTGAAGCAAAAGCCGCTATCGGGGTTATCGCTTAGCGACACGGCCAACAGGGTTTCTGACTGGTTAGCTGCTTCGTCACGAACCAGGGCCACCACAACATAGCGCCCGGCATACTGATCGAATATGACCTTCGGATCGAAGGGGCTGCCAGTCGGTGACAGGCTGCTAAAAAAACCAGCCAGACTCTCGCTGTGCTGCTGGGCACCGACCTTGCTGTGCCATTCTATGGACACATTGACGACCGACACCAGATGACCAGGGCCCACGGCACCGTGCGGATCGGGCGGAATATTGAAGCTGCCCGTGTTGGTGGCATTTTCATCGAAACTGATACCTTCTACGCTCAGGTCCACCTCGGCAGGGAGGTTGGACCCTTCAGACGCCAACGCGGCCGGTGCAGTGGAGCCGATAGCCGTACCAGGATTCAATACAGACCGTGGGGTCTGCCCAGTGCCGAAACCGACCGGACCCAGCCGTGGCATGGGTCGCGCTTTGCTGAGCAAACGCACCGGCAAGTTCGCGTGCTTCTCGATCACGCCGTTGCGATACAGGAAAGTACCGGAGCCTACGGGGCGTGCTTGTGCGGTATCCAGCACCACACCCAGGGGATAAATATCGTAGCGATAGACCCCTTCGGCGGCGCCCAGCGCAGGTCGGTAGTCCAGTTCGCCCAATAGCGCCGAAAACCGAGTTTCGCTTCCGTCCGGAGCGCGTGCCCGTAGCAACACACCACCGGCGACTTCAGGGGCTCGCACCGCGATCGCACCGGCGCTTAAACGGGCATCTACTGCCGAAGCCATCGCAGACAAGCTCGCGGCACCAAGCAGCAAACCACAGATTAATCGGCAAACGCTTAGACCAGTCAATGCATCACCCCCCAGTGCCCGAATAATGGTTCCTGCCGGAGTTCCCCCATTCGGGAGTGTAGCGATGATAATGTGTGCACGCTCGCCTGTCTGCCCCTATTTTCGCGCAGCTTTTCGCGATGAATTGCGCCGGATCTTCCCCGGTCGGGGCAGGCTCGAATTCCTGCTGGATTTAGGGCGAACGCGTAGCAATCGCACCAGGGCTCTCATCTTCAGCGTATGCGTACAGATCCTACGTAGAAGGGCCGCCGGTGACCCGCAGACTATCGCGTGCACCGCTCGTGCCAACTACCCGGCGTCGATTGCGCCGCGCTGCCGAAAACCTCGGCCAGGGCCGCGTGCGACCAGAATGGCACGTGCCGGTAACCCCGAAACTCGCGTATCTGCCGCGCCCGCTCCCGGTGCTCGCGGGCCCGGCGAGGATCCCCGCCGTGGCTCTCGATCTGCGCGAGGTTCAGGCTGTGCAGGTAGATGAATGGACCGTAATCATGGGCTTGGGCCAGCGCAAGACCGCGGCCGCCATAGTCTAGCGCGGCGTCCCGATCGCCGTTGCGCCACAGGCATTGCGCATGCAGGTAGTACCCCTGCTGGGTCGCATAGGGCATGCCGGCGTTCTCGCCCAGAGCCAGGCTCTGGCGTGACAGTTCTAGCGCTTCGGCGTAGCGCCCATCGACGATGCGCAGCCAGGCTACCATGAACATGTAGTGGCACTGGTGCAGGTAACGCGTATCGCCTACCGCGCCACGCATGCGCCTGGTGAACTCCCGGGCCCGATCAACATCGCCCAGCGCATGCGCCGCGTAGATGGCCTGGATCAGAAAGGTGAAATCCAGCAGGTGGATACCCACGCGCTGCGCTTCGTCCAGGCCTTCGCGCGCCTGCTCGATGCCCTCCTGCGGCGAGATCCCGTACCAGGCATGCATGGAGCGCACGCAGCGCCACAGGAGCCGGGCCAGCGGCGGCAGGCTACCGAGCTGCAGATGGCCGAGCTGCTCGACCAGGGCGCCCGATCGGGGCAGATCTCCGCGCCAGCTGTAGATGCGCATCAGCATCGCCGCGATCTGCAGCCGGGCGGTCACGTTGCGCACCAGCGGAACCAGCCGTCGCAGGTTCCGTTCCAGCCGCGGCAAGGCAGCGGTTTCCGGACGGGTGAAATTCAGGGCGACGTAGCGCATCAGATCCACACGCACGCGCAGCGTCGGCTGCAGGGGACGACCCAGCGTGCGCTTGAGTGATTCGTAGCGGTCAAGCAGCGCGCCCAGCGGCGCGTAGTCGCGAAACTGGTAAACCCAGAACTGAACCAGGGCGCACCAGGTCAGCCAGGTGTCGCGTTTGTTGCGGACCGCCACGAAGGCCTCGAGAGCCGCTTCGAGATCCGTCTGCGCGCCATCCGGATCGGCTTCCATCGCTGCCTGCCCACGCCAGTACAGCAACGGCGCCACAGATTGCGCCACTTCGGTCGGCAGGCGACGAGCCCAGTCGAGCCAGATGTTACCCTGGCCGCCGTCCACATGGGTTTCGGCGACCTCGACCAGCAGATCGGTCAGTGCGGGCCAGGCGCCCGCTTGAATCAGCACCTGGGCGGCAGCGCGCAGATCGCCGGCGTGCTGCAATGCAGCAGCCGCGCAGCGCGCCGCCGCCGGCGTCGGCGGCGGCGCCCCCTCCAGCAGAAGATCCCGGAACAACGGGTGCAGCTGGTAGCGCGGCTCGCGCCCCCCCGACTGCGACACGAACAGGTTGTATTCATGCAGGCGCTGCAGGAGCCCCAGACCGTCCCCAAGCTGCAGGCGTTCGGCCAGCTTTTCGTCCAGCCAGGGCAGCCAGGCAAGATCCGGCAGGCGTCGGCGTTCGGCCTCCGTTAGCCGGGTAAAGACCTCGTTCCGGAACAGCGTGTTCAGCGCTTCACGTCCATCGTCGCCCGTGTCGGTGAATAGGCTGACGCCGCCGCGGTCCGCACCTGCACTGTCCGCCAGCACGCGAATCCCGCCTGCCCAGCCGCGAGAGCGCTCGAGCACCTGAGCAGCACGGGCTTCGCCGACCAGCTGAGCCGTTTCGGCCTGGGTGAACGCCAGAGCCCGTTCGTCAATCAGCGCCGGGCAACCCCGATGCACACCCGCATCCGCGGGCGGCGCCTGCCGCGACAGAAGCAGCAGCCGCACGCCACGGGGGCGGACGAGTATTGGCGCCAGGACGCGGGCCATCGCGCCGTCGTCGGCGAGCGCGAGTTCGAAGTTATCGAGCACCAGCGTGAGTCGCGCCGGCGCGCAAGCCGCCAGAGACTCGAAATAGCCCCGGGCGAATGCGGTATCGCCACCTTCATACTCGCGCTGCCAGCGCGGCAGCTCGCGAACCTTTCGTCCCAGCACCGCCTCCAGCGCGGCCTGGAGTTCGTGAAACAGCGCGCCGTGCAGGTGGTCACCTTCGCGCACCGTGACCCAGGCGACCGGCAGACGGCGCTGGCGGATATAGCCGGCCGCGAGCGTGGTCTTGCCGCTGGCTGGCGGCGCGTGTATCCAGACATGCCCCCGGGCCAGCGCCTGGTCCAGATCGTCATACAACCGCTCCCGGTGCAGCGCCCGGTCAACACGGGGCACCTGCGCCAACCCGCGTGCGAGTTCGGCCGAGGTCGCTGACGGCCCCTGCCCGTAAGCCTCGGGCTCGCGGCTCTGACCGGCGGCGTACAGGGCCGCCGCCTCCGTGCGGTTATGCACGCCGAGGCGCTCGAAGATATCCCGCAGGTGCACCTTGACCGTGCCCGGAGACACCCCCAGCGCACGAGCCACTTCCTTGTTTGATTTGCCCTCGCCGATCAGTTCCAGCACCTCGAGCTGACGGGTCGACAGTGGCAGCGTGCTTTCGAACGTCGTGGCGGCCTGCGGCCCGTGCGGCGCAACCGGTGCTTGTCCGAGAAGGCCGGACAGATCACGCATCATCTCCTCTGGCCGTGCCGATTTGGATATGAAGGCGCGGGCCCCGGCCGCCAGGGCCTGGCGGCGGCGCAGCGCGTCGTCCATGGCCGAGACCACAGCAACCGGCACCTGGCCGAAGGTCTCCCTGAGCTGAGCCAAGCTCTGACTGCCTGGGCTGTCGGGCAGATTCAGGTCCAGCAGAACCAGTCCCGGCCTGGGCTCCGTCGCCAGACTTTCGCGCGCCGCGGCCATCGTGGCCACGACCAGGACGTCGCGCTCGGGCGCGAGCCGGGCCAGCACCTGGACCATGGCGTCCGCGAACAGCGGATGATCGTCGACGATCAGGATGCGCTTGGACATACGCGGCGAATTTGCTGAAGTAAGGCCAAGGGCGCAACCGGTTTGTGGAGCACGGGCAGACCGGACCGCGAGAGGGCGTCCAGCCGCTCGGGAGCCGTGTCGCCGGTGATGACGATAGCCGGGATGGGCCGCCCGGCCCGCTCGCGGACCTGGGCGATGCAATCCATGCCGTCCTCTCGGCCCAGGCGATAGTCCACGACCATCACGTCCGGCTGCCAGTCCGCGAGCGCCATGATCGCTGAAGAGGCCGCCTCGGCGGTCGCAACCTGGGCGCCATGCGACAGCAGGTAGCGCGCCAGCACCAGCCGCAGATCGCGCTCATCATCGACTACGAGCACGGCCAGGCCGCTGAGGTCTGGAACAGCCGCGTCCACGGCGTCCGACGGCTCGTCAAGCGCGGCCGCCCGCTGCAGGCGCACGCCGAACATCGTTCCCTTGTCCGGCCTGGAGCGCAGCTGCAGTGGATGGCCCAGCAGGTCGGCCAGGCCACGCACGATAGCCAGACCGAGGCCGCTACCCTGACCCGCGCCGGGATCCAGTTGCGAAAACGCCTCGAACATCCGGGCCTGAGCATCGGCCGGGATGCCACGGCCAGTATCATGGACCTGGATTTCGATCCTCCCCTCGCCTCTTCGCCGGCAACCGACGAGCACCCGCCCGCGCTCCGTGTAACGTACCGCGTTGCCGATCAGATTACGCAGGATCCGCTCGAGCAGACGGCGGTCGCTGCGCACCCAAAGGCGGGTTTCCACCAAGTGAAAATCCAGATTCTTCTGCATGGCGACGGCGCCGTACTCCGCCTCTAGCTGGTTCAACAGCTCCGCCAGCGGGAATGCCGCCCAGCGCACGGGGATGGCCTTGGATTCGAGCCGCGAGAGGGCCGACAGGCCGTCCATGAAGTCGGCCAGGGACAGGTAAGCGGCGCGCATCTGCGAAAGCAGCTCGCGCCCCGCTCCGGGGGGCACCTCGGGGCGCAGTAGCTCAAGGTACAGGCCCAGCGATTGCAGCGGCTGGCGCAGATCGTGGTTTGCGGCCGCAAACAGCCGCATGCGGTCGGCCGTGGCCCGTCGGGCCAATTCGCGCGCCTCGGCCAGCTCCTCCTGGGTCCGCGCCACCTTGAGGCGCTCGAGTTCCGCACGGGTGCTTTCCTCGCGGTCGCGGACCTGCCCGATCACCGCGAACCCGAACAGCAGCGAGACGATCGAACCCTGAGAGAACATCAGCATATTGGCCAGGTTGGGCGCCACGAGACCGGCCAGATTGCCGATCGTCACCCCCAGAAAAAGGGCATAAGTGCCCCAGGCCAGGGCGTAGACCCAGGCATAGCGCTGTCGCGCCAGCGCCCGCCAGATCGACAGGCCCAGGAAAACTGCCATCGCCACAAAACCGCTGATGATAAGCAGGTTGCGCCCGGCGGGGATGCCCGCCACCTCGAAGATGAAAAAGATGGCCATGAGCAGCGGCATGCTGCGGAACACCCGCGCCACCCGGGGCAGAACGACCGGCAACTCGAGGAACAAGCGGACGTGCTGAAAGGCAAAGCTCATGGCCAGCACCCAACTGAGCATGCCGGCCAGCCCCATCGTGCGCGGATCGATCCAGGGCGCGACCACGTAGAACACGCCGCCCACCCAGTAGGCGCCGACCACTTCGGACAGGATCAGACCGGTGACGATCAGCAGGCCCGGCGCGCGCAACATGCGCCAGAGCAGCACAAGGAACACGCACACGATCAGCGGGATCACTATCAGGGCGCCGCTGCCCATGGCCGAGCGGCGCTGATCGCGCCAGAACTCGTTTTCGGTCGCAACCTGCAGAGGAAAGCGGCGCAGCGAACGTGTTTGCACCCGCAGCAGCAGCGAAACGGTTTCGCCCGCGGCTAGCGGCAAGCGAAAAGCGGGGTCGCGGACACCGCCAAACCAGCGGTCCGACTGGGCGTCGCGCAGGCTAGGCACGGGCTGCCACCTGTCCCCCGCCGCACGGTAGGTTTCCACGTGATCCACAAAGGACTGGCGGTGAACCAGCATCAGCACCCGCACGGGGCCATCGTTGCGTACGGCCAGACGCGCCCAGATCGCGCGCCGCCCTGCGCCCAGATGGGCGTTTTCGTCAGCCAGTCGCGACCAGGCGGAGTCAGGCAGAGCGGCGACGGCCCCTGGTTCGAATGGCTCGCCCGCGGGCTCCTCCCACACCGACAGATGCGGCCACACGCGCACCTCGTGAGTCCGTTCTGACACCGCAATGGACTCGAGCGCGGTCGCGCCGCCCGACGCCAGCAATCCCAGCAATACCGCGGTCCACAGCACACGCTTCACAGACGCAGCCGCAATTCGAGTTCAACCTCGGTGGCGGGGATGCGCCCGCCGAAATGGGAGTCGCGAAACACCGGCACATCGTTGCCGTCCGCGAGCACACGCAGATCCGTGAGATTGCTGACGAACAGGCTCAGTTGCCAGGCGCCCCGCCCCAGGCCCACGCGGCCGCGCAACTGCCAGTTGGCCGGTCGGCGGTCGGTGACATCGAGATCACGGGTGAAGAAGGTGGCGGACTCGTAGGCAGCCGATAGGCCGCCGCTC
>JBFIIN010000156.1:0-7902 GCA_041601225.1 Oceanococcus sp. | reverse complement strand
TGCTGATCACGCCGCCCAGCGATTTCAGCCTGCTGCTTGCAGGTGGCCTGTCGTTTCTCCTCGCGGGTCTGTCCTGGAAATTCGTCGAGACGCCGTTCCGGCGCAAATCGCTGCTGGCGCTGCAGCCTGCGCTGTTCAGCGTGTCGGCGGCGGTCTCTCTGAGCATAGTTGCGGTGGGCGCCGCGCTGGTGATGTCGCGTGGATTTCATCGGGAAACTGCGGCTGAAATCGCAAGTAGCAAGGCCGATGAGGCGGTGTGGAATCATTGGAAAGCTTGTGTCAGCGCTGCAGGCAGAACCGGAACTGGCGAAAGCTTGTGTGACTTGGGTCTGCGGAATGGAAATCCAACTTTTCTGCTGTGGGGTGATTCGCACGCTCAAGCGCTCGCTGCGGCAGTGGATATGAGCGCTGCAAAAGCGCGGCTGAACGGAAAATTCGCGGCCGCAGCAGCCTGCCCGCCCTTGCTCGACATCAATCGCACCGATCGAAGATCCTGCAACAAGTTCAATGAGAAGGTCATGGATATCGTTGCTGAGTCCGCCCATATTGAATTGGTGATTCTTGCCGCGCGTTGGCCGTTACTTGTGACAGGGGCACGCTACAAGCAGGAATCTGGCGATCCCGTCGAACTGATCAGCGCGCTGACAAATGCTGTGGGCGAAGAGTCGAACTTCGATCTTTTTGACGCGGGTCTGCGCCGAACCGTGGATCGTCTGCGAAGTCTGGGCAAGCGGGTCATCATCGTGAATACCGTGCCGGAGGTGGGTTTTGATGTGCCGAATGCGCAGTTCATGGCCAGGATTCGGGGTCTGGATGTGAATGAGCTGATTGCACCGACGACGCTTGAATATCGTGAGCGTGGCCGTGAGGTGGAGCAGATTTTATCTGAGCTTGCGGCGCAGGGGCTGGTCGAACGGGTCGCGCCCGACGGTCTGCTATGTGGCTCCACCTATTGTCGTGTAGCTGTGGCCGGGCGTCCGCTTTATAGGGATGATGATCATCTCTCGGTTTTTGGTACTGAGTTTGTCGCCGCGGCCTTTGACAAGGCCTTCGCGCGGGTGCCCCCGCGATGACCGAGCCCAAGGGTGAACCCATGGCTCGCAGATTACGCAGAAAAAAACGCCTTTCGCAGTGGGCGATGACGGTCGGGGTTGGCATCGGTCTGACCCTGCTTCATGTCCCCGGCCCCGTCACAGCGGATCAGGGCCTGACGATCGCCCGTCCCGCCCAAGTTCAAGAGCGTATCGATCGGGCGGTCGCCCAATTGCCGGCCGATTACCGGCCGCGCACCGTGCATCTGCGGGCGAACGGCAAACCCAAATACAGCAATCGCTTGCTGCTGGAATCCTCACCGTATTTGCAGCAGCACGCCCACAACCCGGTGGACTGGTATCCCTGGGGCGAGGAAGCCTTTGCCCAGGCCCGGCGGCTGGGGCGGCCGATTTTTCTGTCCATCGGCTATTCGACCTGCCACTGGTGCCATGTCATGGAGCGCGAGAGCTTTGAGGACGAGGCGATTGCCCAGTACCTCAACGCCAATTACATCGCCATCAAGGTCGATCGCGAGGAGCGGCCGGCCGTGGATAGCGTGTATATGACGGGCCTGCAGATACTCACGGGGGCCGGCGGCTGGCCATTGTCGAGTTTTCTCACGCCCACCGGCCAAGCCTTCCACGCGGGCACCTATTTCCCGCCAGCGGAATTTCTGCAGCAGCTACAACAGGTGGTGGCTGCCTGGCAGAGCGGTCGGGTGGCGCTGGAACAGCGTGCGGCGCAGCTCGCGGTCGCGATCAGCGGCGACCAGCAGGCCGCGCAACAGGGGCGGCTGGAACCCGAGTTTATTGCGCTGGTCGCCAGTCAATTGCTGGCCGCCGTGGACCACGAATTCGGCGGATTGGGTTCGCAGCCCAAATTTCCACGCCCCAATGACTGGCTGTTTCTGCTGGATCAAGGGCAGCGTGGCGAGGTCGAGGTCGAGCCCGCTCTGCGGGCGGCATTACTGGCGATGGGGCAGGGCGGTATTCATGATCAGATTGGCGGGGGCTTTCATCGCTACGCCGTGGACCGCCGATGGCAGATACCGCATTTTGAGAAGATGCTGTACAGCCAGGCGCAACTCGCCCAGCTCTATACCCGCGCCTACCGCGCTCTGGCCGAGCCGTACTTCGCGCGCGTGGCGCAGCTGACGCTCGATTATGTGCTGCGCGAAATGCAGGCCCCGGGCGGCGGTTTTTTTGCCGCCACCGATGCGGACAGTGCTGAAGGCGAGGGCCATTATTTTCGCTGGACCGCTGCGCAGTTCCAGCAAGCGCTGGGGCCCGATGACGCGGCTCTTGCCTTGTCCGCCTTCGCCTTGACTGGGTCCGTCGAAGCCGATGGGGGCGGGGTCTTGCAACTGCGCCAGAGCCAGCTCCCGGATGGCGACTGGGCGCGCCTGGATGCGATTCGCGCGAGGCTTTACCAAGCCCGCCAAACCAGGCAGGCGCCGCTGCGCGATGACAAGCAGATCACCGCCTGGAACGCGTTGCTGATCAGCGCGCTGCTGGAGGCTGCGGAGGGTTTTGACCGCCCCGAGTACGCCAGCGCCGCCGAGGCGGCGGCCCAGTTCCTGTGGCGGACCAACCGTGACCGGGACGGCCTGATCTTGCGCTCATCCCTGCACGGCGCGCCGGGGCCAGCCGGCGTTCTGGAGGACTACGCCTTATTTGCCCAGGCCTGCGTTGCACTGCATGACGCAACCGGCGACGCACTCTGGCTGGGCCGGGCCGAGCAATTGGTTGCCCAGTTGCACAGTCGGTTCGGCGCCGCGCGTGGTGGCGGCTATTTTATGAGTCAGGCTTCGGAGCTGTTGCCGAACCGCATGATGAGCGCGCGCGACGATGGCTCCGGTCCTTCAGGAAACGCCGCGGCCTTGCGGGTTCTGAGCGCTCTCTACCGCCGCACCGGCACGCTGGCCTACCGTCAGCACGCCGAATCGTTGCTGGCCCGATTCGCGGCCGATGTGCGTGCCCAGCCCGCGGCGCACGGCGCTTTTCTGCATGCCGCCCAGGAATTCAGCGGCGGCGAAATCGGCACGCGCCAGTATGCCGCGCGCGGCAAGCTGCGGCTTGATGCCCGGCGTGACGACTTGGCGCTGCGCGTTCAGTTGCAAATCGCGCCAGGCTGGCACGTCAACGGCCATGTGCCCACCTTGCCGAATTTGATTGGTACGGTCCTGGCGGGTTCGGGGGTGCAGGACATCGAATATCCTGAGGCCGCAATGCAGGCGTTGGGTTTCGCCGATCAGCCGTTGGCGGTCTACGCCGGCTCGATCGAAATCAGCGCCCGGCTGCCGGATCGCGCGCCGGTCGTGCTGCAATTGCGCCTGCAGGCCTGCAGCGACCGAATCTGCCTGCCGCCCGAAACCCTCAATCTGCATTTGCCACCTGCCAATCGCCTCCCGGCCGTGCCGCCGCTGCGCTAGACTTCGGCGCTGGATTCACGATCAAGCCTTGCCTGATGCCTGCCATGACCCATACTTATTTCGGACCGATCCGCCTGTTGGCTCTTGCCGCCTTCGGCGTCGCTGGACTGAGTGCTTGCCAGCCAGACCGCCCGGCCCAGCCGGCCCCTTCCGCTGCACCGACACTGATTGAGTCCACGCCCCTGGCCGGGCGGTCAGCCCAGGAGGGTCAGCGCTTCCGGCGTCTGTCGGCCGCCGCGACGGGCATCGATTTCGTCAATGTGCTGCGCCGCGAGAACACCAAAAAGTACATTTACAACGGCAGCGGTCTGAGCGTTGGCGATTATGACAACGATGGCCTGCCGGATCTGTTTCTGGCCTCGCTGGACGCGCCCAATCGCCTGTATCGGCAGGTCGCGCCGCTCAAGTTCGAGGATGTGACCGCCGCCGCCGGGCTGCAGACCGAGGCCGAGTGGGGCACCGGGGCGAGTTTCTTCGACGCCGATGGCGACGGCGACCTGGACCTGTTTGTCTGCAATCTGGCGGCCGCCAATCGTTTGTATATCAACCAGGGCGACGGGCGCTTCATAGACGAGGCGCCGCAGCGGGGGCTGGACCATGTGGGGGCCAGCGTGATGGCCGCCGTGGCGGACTACGACCGGGACGGCGATCTGGACCTGTACCTGCTGACCAACCGGGTGTTGGCGCTGTGGGAAGAGAACCCGCAGATCAAGCTGCGGCTGGTTAACGGCCGGCCGACGGTACACCCCGACCACGTGGGACAATACGATGTGTTGCCACCGGATCATCTGGTCGAAGTGGGCCAGGCCGATATCCTCTATCGCAATGATGGCCAGGGCCATTTCGAGGTGGTGCAGGATTCCGGCATTGCCGGTTATGACATGGGCCTGTCGGCCACCTGGTGGGACTACAACGACGATGGCTGGCCGGACCTGTATGTCGCCAACGACATGAAGACGCCGGATCATCTGTACCGCAATAATCGCGACGGCAGTTTCAGCGATGTGGCGCCCGAGGCCCTGCCCCACACCAGCTGGTTTTCCATGGGCGCGGATTATGCGGATATCGACAACGACGGGCGCATGGATTTTCTGGTCGGCGACATGTCGGCCACCGACCATTTCAAGCAGAAGCTCAACATGGGGAACATGGGCGATTCCGGCTGGTTCCTGGAATGGGCTGTGCCCCGCCAGTACATGCGCAATGCGTTGTATCGCAACACCGGTACCCCCCATTTCCAGGAGATTGCCTTCATGGCCGGACTGGCCAGCACCGACTGGACCTGGGCCGTGCGCTTCGGCGATCTGGACAACGACGGTCGTGAGGATCTGTTCATCAGCAATGGCATGGAGCGCGCCGCCAATGATTCGGACTGGAACGCCAAGGTCGAAGCGCTCAGTTCCGCCGGTCGCCGCGCCGAGGCCGCTGCGCTGATCCTGGATTTCCCGCGCCAGGCTGAACCGAATCTGGCCTTCCGCAATGTGGGCAACCTGCGCTTCGACCCGGTCGGGCAGGACTGGGGCCTGGCCGATGAATCGGTCAGCCATGGCGCGTCCCTGGTCGACCTGGACCGCGACGGCGATCTCGACGTGATCGTCAATAACCTCAATGAAGAGGTTGCCATTTACGAGAACCGCAGCGGACGGGGCAACGCCGTACTCATCGAACTGCACGATCCGCGGACCCATGGTCGCGGGGTCGGCGCGCGCCTGCGCCTGAGGTCGGCCAGCGGCAGCCAGATCCGCCACAACTATCTGTCCCGGGGCTACATGACTGGTGAGGAAGCCCTGGTCCATTTCGGGCTCGGTGACGATGCGCTCATCCAGGAGCTGCAGATTGAGTGGCCCGGCGGGCAGCTCCAGCGCTTCAGGGATCTGGCGGTGAATCAGCGCTACCGGATAACGGCGCCGGCGGGCCCGGTGGCGCCGCAGCCGCAAGCGCCCAAGCGCGCGCGCTACGAGCAGGTGGCGCTGGCAGGCCTGGATTTTCTCCACCGCGAGCGGCCCTTCGACGATTTCGCCAAGCAGCCCTTGTTGCCCAATCGCTTGTCGACGCCGGGTCCGGCCCAAGCCTGGGGGGACTACGATGGTGATGGTCTGCCCGATGTCTGGCTGGGCGGTGCAGCCGGCCAGTCGGGCGCGCTGTACCGCAATCTCGGTGGCTTTCGCTTCGAACTCATGGCCGACGCTCCCTGGCAGCAGGACGCCGAGTCGGAAGACACCGACGCGGCCTGGCTGGATTTCGATGGCGACGGGCGTCTGGACCTCTACGTGGTGAGCGGTGGCGTGGAAGCCGGACCCGGCGCGAACAGCTATCGCGATCGTTTGTATCTCAACCGCAGCTCGGGCTTTGTTGCGGCCAAGCCAGAGCAGATTGCCAGCGACACCGCCAGCGGCAGTGTGGTTGCGGCGGCTGATTTTGATCGGGACGGCGATGTCGATCTGTTTGTCGGTGCGCGGGTGGTGCCGGGGGCTTATCCCCAATCCAGCGCCAGCCGCCTGCTGCGTAACGACCGCGGGCGCCTGGTCGAGATTCAAAATCTGCAACTCGGCATGGTCACGGCGGCCAGCTGGCTGGATGTGACCGGTGACGGCTGGCTGGATCTGGTTGTAGCCGGCGAATGGGAGCCGGTGCGCTTGCTGGAAAACCAGGCGGGCAGCATGAGCGCCAAATTGACCGCGCCGCAGCCCATCAGCCAGCGGGGCTGGTGGGGAGCCCTGGCTGGGGGCGATGTGGATGGCGATGGTGACATCGATCTGGTGGTCACCAACACCGGCTTGAACACCAAATACCGGGCCAGCCCGGCCGAGCCCGCGCGTCTGTACCTGGCCGATTTCGATAACAGCGGCGCGGCCGATCTGGTCGAAGCCGGTTTCGAACATGGTCATGAATTTCCGGTGCGCGGTCGCAGCTGCAGTTCCGCCGCCATGCCCTTCATTGGCGAAAAATTCCCCACCTTCCGCAGTTTCGCGGCCGCGACCTTGCCCGAGATCTTCCCCGGCGAGCGTTTGGCTGGGGCGACCGTATTCGAAGCCGAGACCCTGGAATCGCAGCTGCTGCTGAATGACGGCAGCGGGGGATTTGTCGCCCAAAGCCTGCCCCGTGAGGCGCAGCTTGCGCCCGCGCTCGGCGTGGTATTGGCCGATCTCAATCAGAATGGGCGGCTGGATCTGGCCCTGTCCCAGAACTTCTATGGACCTCAACCCGAAACCGGTCGCTGGGCCGGAGGCGTAGGGCTGCTGCTCGAGGGGCAGGGCAATGGCCGTTTTGAGCCTCTGGCGCCGGCGGTCAGCGGCCTGGTGGCTGCGGACGATGGGCGCAGCATCCGCGCTGTGGATATAGACGGCGATGGAGTTCTGGAACTGGCGCTGGTTGCCGCCAACGGGCCACTGCGGGTGTTTCGCCGGCGCATCGCCCCGGGTTCAGACACTGCCCATTTCGACGCGGACTGAGGAGAACGCGCCTGAGCCGGACGCGAAAATGTCGCCCCGGCCTGGTTGCAACAGGTCGGCGTATCCCAGGCTTCGGTCGCGGACTCCGGCGCCGTAATGTCTGGAATGTGGCACACTTCAGTCTGGGAAGGTAAAGGACTCTGGATGGTGCTGTGCGTGTTGATCCTGAATTGAGGAGCGGGCATTCAAGAACCGGTGGAGTATTGGTGTCCAAGATTTCCCGGAGCCGGGTGTGATTCTTGACGCGCGGTCGGGAAGTTAAGTTTTGATATGGAAAATAATATGCAGACCAATGTGAAGCGCAATTTCCCCATCCCAGCCATTCATTTCGCGCTACGCGGCATGCAAACCGTCGTCCGCGTGGCCACGGCGTGTGGATTCCTGTTTGCCAGCGCGACCGCTCTTGCGGCGGGGCCGGATATCAGCATTACCTCGTCGCCGGGCGTTTCGATTCCGGACGACAATCCGACCGGGGTTACCGATTCCATCGAGGTGACGTCCAGCCAGACGGTGGCCGATGTCACGGTGGATGTTGCGATTACCCATAGCTTCAATGGCGACCTGCGGGTCAGCCTGAGCAGCCCATCGGGTACCGGGGTCAGTTTGTGGGCTGGCCAATGTGGTACCAGTCAAGGTTTTGACGTGACGGTTGCCGATGGCGGCGGTGCCTTCGTTTGCGCCAGCCCCACGACCGGAACGGTGGCGCCGGTGAACCCATTGAGCGGCTTCGCCGGTGAAGACACCCAGGGTTTCTGGACCTTGAAGGTCGCTGATACGGCTGGCGGCGACGTTGGTACGCTGGACAGCTGGACCCTGAACCTGTTTACCGGCGGTGCGCCGTCGGTGCTGGACTTCGGCGACGCCCCCGATCCCATGTATCCGACGCTGCTGGCCAATGACGGGGCCCGGCATACAGTAGGGACATTGTTCCTGGGTGCGCTGATCGACGACGAGGCCGATGGCCAGCCTAACGCCAGCGCCTCGGGC
>JBFIIN010000155.1:0-7961 GCA_041601225.1 Oceanococcus sp. | reverse complement strand
TCTACCCCGCCCCCAATTCCATCCTGGACGATGCCAATCACAGTCCAAGTTTGGGCCGCTGCCTCTGCCCCGGCCCCGTAGGCTTGAGCGACCCAGGCAAGGCCAACATTGGCAACCATGCCGCTCGCGACGACCAAACCCGCCCAAATGAGGCCGAATGGCGTGCCAACAGATGCTGCCAGTGACGCACTTGGCCGAAGCAGCCTGTGGAGTACGACAGCAAGAACCACAAGAGCGGTGCCAAAAACCACATAGATGACGGTGTTCCAGAAAACGAACAGAGATTGGCGTTCAAGCACGAACTCCAGCTTCTGTACTTGCGTCCATCCCTCGGTGCTTCCGGGATTCATCGAAGTCGCGAGCAATGTGAAGCCCAGGACGTAGCAAAGCGCCTGGATTATCGCGGCAGCCCCACCTATTCGCATCTCAAGCTTCATGGCTTCTCGACATTCGGAATGACGCCCAACGCCGGATGAATGAGACAGCTGATTTTCCATTGCAATCGGGCGCTTGCAAAAAATATTCGTGCGAAGTTGCGGGCCGGGGCCCGAGAGTAGCAAATTAAGCCCGATTTTCAGAAACCGTAAGAAGCCCGGGAAGATATGGGGTTCCACGGATTCACCGCGAGATTCGTCACGCATCGGCCTGCCCGCAGCGCAGCGTCATTGGCGCCGGCTGGGCCGGCGCCTGACCGGAGTCAGGTTTTCCTGTTCATGATGGACTGAAAATTCTGCCGTCCAAAGTCTCACAGATGCGGTCAGCCGGCATTTGAATCGCCAATCACCCTTGGACTAGACTCGGATAAAACGAAACTCCCAAAACTCCTCCCTGGAAAAACTCAGGAGTTCCGATGAAGTTGAGCCAAATGCGTACGCCAGGTATTGCCACTTTGGGCATACTTGCTGCGGTTGGCACCATCCTGATCGCGAATGGAACGACCATGTCCCTGTTTTCGAAACTGGTTCTTTTCTCTCACGTCGAAGGCGTAATTACCCTCAATGGAAAACCCGTTGCCGGGGCTCAGATCGTGCAGGAGATTCTCTACAAGGATGCCGGAGAATTCGCACCGAGGTCAGTCACCAGCGGACCCCAGGGGGACTTCGAGCTTGAAGAAGTCATTCGCAACCCGGGGCTGAGCAGGATGCTTCCCGGCCAGGTCTCCATCGTGCAGCGACTGATCATCCGACACGATGGAAATGAGTATGAAGGCTGGAGGCACAATAAGAGTTCCGTTGAGCCCAATAGCGAACTGGACGGACAGCCATTGAAGCTGATTTGCGAGCTGACGAACAAACCGGACTTCGAAGGGACGCACTTCGGCATCTGTCGCGCAGCCACAGACTAGACACATTGCGAGGGTAGGCGGTCATATGGAACTTACACCCAGACAGGCCGCGGAAGCGGCCAACTCCACCTACGCATTGAGGCTCTCCCCGGACATGATAAACGCCGCCGTAGGGGCGCCGGCCATACGTGAGGATTTCGACATCATGGGTGGCGCGCGCCTGCAAGGCACCAGCGGCATGGGCCCGCTAAGCAGAAGCACGGGGTTCGGCTATATCGCTCGCGGCTGCGGCGCCCGGAGCGCTGAGCTGCTCATTGCCATTCGCGGAACCGAGAAGACCAGCGCCCACGACTGGCTGACGAATCTGCGTATGGCAGGTGCAGCCGGGCCCAGCGGTTACACCGTGCACGCGGGCTTCATGAAGCTTGCCTCAGGCATCGTCAGGCAGGTAGACGCCCAGCTGGGAAGCAGCAATCCATCACTCATTCATGTGGCCGGCCACAGCCTTGGAGGAGCGACGGCGACGTTGGTCGCCGAGGCCATTCGCAGCCGCACAGGCCACAAGAACGTCAAGCTGTATACTTTTGCTGCCCCTCGCGCAGGTGTGACACTGCACTCCAGTCACCTGACGCGAGCCCTGGGCCCGGAAAATATCTATCGCGTCTATCACCACACCGATCCGGTTCCCATGCTGCCTGTGTTTCCCTATTCCCATGTCCCCTACGAGCGCCGAGCGTACTTGATGAAGGGACCCGGAACGCTGGTCTCCCTGGACGCCCACGCCATGGATCCGGCCTATTACAAGTCTGTCGGGCTGGGCAGCTGGTCGGGCCTCGGCATCCTCCAGGATTCCACGCTCGACAGTTTCGAGTCCGCCCAACAGTGGCTGGAATCCTCGGGCAGTATCGGCGGCGCCATGCTGTCTGCCACCATGTTCCGAATGATTATGTCGGCGCTGGGGTGGATATTGCGGCAGGTCGGCAAACGCACTGGACTCGCGATACTGGGCGGGGTCACGATTATTGATTACATGGCGCAACTGCTTTATTCGGGCGTGTTGGCCAGCCTGGACATAGGAAGGATGGTCACTCAGCTGATGGCCGCCATCATGCGTTTTACGGGACGAACCCTGGCAGCCGGCATCAAAATGACGGCAGCGTTTTTCCAGTTCGTGCTCGAACTGCTATTCCGAACGGTCTCTACCATCGCCGGCAGGGCGATAGATTCGCTGCCGAGCTAGAAGTGTGGGCGGTAGGAACCGATGAGCCGAGACAAAGCGCTTTCGGAGCGAGTTTTTCGATCGTTCGAGGCGAATAGTCGAACTATTTGACGAAGGAGCGCCTAGCAAGCGGCCAGGTAGAGGAAATCGCAGTAGATCATGGTAAGTCCGACAGACTGCTAGGGCCGGGGCAAACAGCAGGCTGACCTCAGCTTGAGCCGGATTGTCGGTTGGGCTGCGTCGTTTGGGCCAGGGCCAGATTCGCGCTGGTGCCTGTTCGGGGCGAGTATCGGTGGGTGGCCGGAAGGTTTCGGGTCGCTTTCACCCACCCAGGGCCTTGATCCTGGAACAAACACAGCAGTAACGCGAGGTCCATCGCCAGCAGGAGCAGACCGAACAGAATCTGCGCGATCACCCGTCAGTCGATGAACGGTCTGACCAGGCCGCCGGTGCAGAGCGGCAGGCTGCTTACCCTGCCCGCCTGGTCAGGCCGCAGCAGGCCCAGGCGTAATGAAAAATATTCGATCTGCGCCCTGACTCGATGGTCCGGTTTCCGGCTGCGCGGCTCAATCAGCTGCCGCGAGACCACTGCTGGGCCCACTAACCGATTGGTGCAGGCCAGCATCAGCCGTGAGATCGGCGAGAACAGCAGGCCGGGCGTGCTGAGTTGCGGACAGCTCAGGGGCCATCGCCTGCGGCACGCTCCCCGACATCAATGCGGAACAGGAACGGAAACTGCCCGAGCACGGTGGCGGCCGCGTCAGAATCCGCATCGTTCGTGATCGCCAGCGATACGCTCAGGCCCCGGGTCTTGTCGTCGACAACTTCAAGACGCTGCACGGCGATACCGGCCGCCGCGCAGGCCGCGTGCAGCGCGTCCTGGGTTTCGCGCAGTTTGAGCGCGGGCTTGTAGATCTTGCCGACGCCGGTCAGCGGAATCTGCTCGATGACGCGGATAAACTTGGGCTGGGCGGCCCGTTCGCGGATGTTTTCGCGGCAGTGGTCGAGCAGTTCCTGCTCGCTGACCACGGCGCCAGCGCGCAACTGCACATAGGCCACCGGCAGTTCACCGGCATGCGCATCCGGTCGCCCGACCGCCGCGGCGACCTGCACGGCCGGATGGCTGTGCAGCGGCTCTTCGATGGTCTGCGGATCGATATTGTGGCCGCCGCGGATGATCAATTCCTTCTTGCGGCCGGTCAGCCAGAAATAGCCCTCCGCGTCCTGCCGGGCCAGGTCGCCGGTATTCAGCCAGCGCTGGTCATCACCGCAATCGACCCAGAGGCCGAGGTTCTGGGACTCGATCTTGTAGCCAGCGAATACGTTGGCGCCGGCGATCAGCAGCACGCCGACCTCGTCGACCGCGCAGTCGCGTTGATACGCCCCCTGCTCATCGAGGATGACGGCTTTCATCTGTTGTCCGGGAATGCGGATGCCGATCGAGCCCAGACGCCGTTCGCCCTGGGGCGGATTGACGCTGCTGGCGCAGGTACCTTCGGTCAAACCGTAGCCTTCCAGGATCTTCAGGCCGGTGCGGTCCTGAAAATTGCGCATCACTTCCACCGGCAAGGGCGCGGCCCCACACAGGCCAAATTCCAGCGAACTGACATCGCGCTCGCCAATCGGCACCTGCAACAGCGAGGCATAGATGGTGGGCACGCCGCTGAAGAAATTGATCCGGTGATGCTCGACGATTTCCCAGAAACGGCTGAGCAGGCCTTCGCCGCGATAGCCTCCCGGAGTGCCCAGGATCACGTGGGCCCCGCGCGAGAATGGCAGCAGGCCGGTGACCAGCACCGCGTTGACATGGAACATCGGCAAACCGCAGAACAGGACCTTGCCCGGGCCGATACCGTCGCCGAAAAACTGGCCCGTACTCCAGGCATTGGCGACCTCATTGGCATGTCGGCGCATCGCGATCTTGGGCAGGCCGGTGGTGCCGCCGGTACAGAAGAACGAGGAAAAGTCCTGCGCGGCGATCCGGCGCCCGCTGAGCAGCACGTCCACGGGCTGATCGGCAATGCCGTGATGCAGGTCGTGCAGGCCGAGTTCAGCCGGCACCGTGCCCTGGATGCCCGGCGCTTGGCGCAGTGTAGCGCTGTCCATCTTGGTCACGCTCTGACCGGGCAGGTGCGCGGCCATGTTCACCAGCACCACCTGTCGCAGGCAAGGCACCTGCGGGATGACGGCGGCCATCTTCGGCCAGATATCTGCGCCCGGAAATGGCGCCAGCGTGACCAGCACGGCGGCCTGCGCGGCGCTCAGCAGCTCGGCGATCGCTGCCGGTTCGAGCAGGGGGTTGATCGCGGTCACGATGCCGGCCGCCTGCCCGCCCCAGACGACAAAATGGGTCTCCGGCAGATTGGGCAGCACGAAGGCGATCACCGTGTCCTTGTCCACGCCCAGCTGGTGAAAGAAATTTGCGGTCTGGGTGATTCGCGCCAGTAATTCCGCGTAGCTCCAGGTTTCGGCGCGCTGATGGGCATCGGCCGTCAGGAAGAACGACAGCGCCGGCGCCTCGGGGTTGATCGCGGCGCCGCGCTGAATCATCTGGTAGGTGCTCTGCGGAAGGTCAGTGCTTTGCAGCGTGGCCTCGGCCCGTTCGACGTCTTGCAGGTTTGCGATTCCGGACATGCTTATTTCTCCGCGACAATGCGATTGCGTTGGCGGCCCAGGTCAATCTGGCCGTCAGGGCTGCGGATGCTCGCTTCGACGACATCGCCGGCCTTCAGGTATTGCGGCCGCCTGGCCTGGGCCTTGAAGAAGAATTCCCATTTCTTGCGTTCCGGCAGCAGCGCCGCGAGGCGCTGCATGGCCGGTGACGGTATGGTCAACGCACAGCCAGCCGGGGTCCCGGTCGCCAGCAGATCGCCGGGCGCGAAGTCGTGCACGGCAGACAGTTCGCTGAGTGTTTCCGCCGGGCTGAATACCAGGTTCTTGGTGCTGTCGTTCTGACGCGTCTCACCATTGACGGTCAGTTTCAGATCCAGGTTTTTCAGCCCGCCAATTTCCCTGGCGCTGAGCAAGGTGAGCCACGGGCCCACCGGACCGAAGCTGCGAAAGCTCTTGCCCTTGTAGAACTGCATCTGCGGGATCTGTACATCGCGCGCCGAATAGTCATTGACGATCACGGCGCCGGCGATGAACTCGTGGAGATTGTCATCGGTCACGGTCAGTGGGCCGCTGATCGCGGTCCTGATGACCAGGCCCAGCTCGATCTCGTAATCCAGAAAGCGCACCGCAGCCGGCTTGATCACGTCGCTGTCGGCGGCCACGATGCAGCTGCTGGCCTTGGTGAAGATCATGTTGAAGTTCTTCACATCCGGATCCACCCCGGATTCGATCATGTGCTGGCGGTAATTGGCGCCCTGACAGACGAAACGCTGGTTGCGGGTCACCGGCGCGCGCAGGCTGACCGCATCCAGGGCCAGCTCGTCGCCCTGCAGGGCTTCAAGATCGGCGTAGCTGGTCTGGCTGACGAGTTCACCGGTGCTTGCGAATTCGCCCGGGATCGGGCGGATTTTCTCGTCACGCAGCACGCCCCACTGGGCGCGGCCATCGTGTTCAAAGTGGATGAGATTCAAAGGCATAGCGGTGTCTCCGTGTTCAATAAAATGCCGTGGGGGCGAAGCCGGCGATTTCCTGCGCAGGCACGCTGCAAGTACGTCCATGTCGCTCTCGGTCGCCATCCCTGGCTGCCAAGGCCCGCAAAGGCAGTCACCGACTTCGGCTGTGCTTGTTTCATGATCTTGGGCGGCGCTGCTCGACGTGGCAGTCAACCGATGCGGCAACGTTTTGCGGTGCGGATGGCATCAACCAAACATCCGCGCCAGGGTGATCAGCTTGTTCAGGTTCAGGTCCGGGCTGCGGCGCAGGTTGCGGACCAGGGCCACCAGGTAGGCCAGGCTGAGCTTGGGTCGCGTGAAACTGGCGGGCATCGGCTGCCCCCACTGCGCCATGGCTTCGCGGCTGACCGGATGGACGCCGGTCGGCACATCGGCGGTAAACAGATCACCGTCGCAATAGTGCTCGTGCTTGTCGCCGCAGGGGTCGTTCCAGTAATCGAAGATCTGCGAGCCGAGAATATGCCGGCCCAGGCCCCAGGCATGCTGGTAGCCCTTGTCGCGCAGCAGCTGCTGGCCCATCCCCACCGCATCGGTATCGACCAGTTCGAAAGCGCTGTGGCTGTAAGCGGGCACAAAGCCCTGGGCCAGCGCCAGCGTGTGGTGATCGGCGGGGGTGTTGCCCAGGTCCAGGCGCATGAAACTCACCGCCGGGCTGCCGTCCGGCAGCACCTGCACATCGCTGGGGATGAAGCCGAAATGCTGGGTGTACCAGGCGCAGGTGGCCTGATAATCGACCACCTCCATGACCACGTGGCCCAGCCGCAGGATCTGCGGCGGCTCGGCGGGCGCGCGCTGGGTGGCATTGATGCGCGCGCGCTGCGGGCCGACGTTCATCGCCATGACCTCCCGGCAGGGCAATGGCGCGACGGGCGCCTGCCCACACAGGGCCTCGACCTTGAAGCCGGAGGGATCGCGCAGCGTCAGGCCGCGGCCGCCACCGGGCCAGGGCAGATCTTCAATGGCCGATGCGCCGGGCAACGCGGCCAGCGCCTCAAGCGCCGCCGCGCCGTCCACACTCAGGCCGAAACCGACAAAGCGCGGGGTTTCGGCGCGGTGCACGCGATAGCAGTAGGGGGCCGCACCGGTGCCGCGCATCAGCAGCCGTTCGGCGCTGCGCTCGACGGTCTGCAAGCCGAAATCGTGCAGAAAGCTTTCGGTCTGTTCGAGGTCGGGACGCTGAAAGATCAGGTGGGCCAGCGCCGTGGCGCGGGTGGTCGGTTTCGGGTGCCGGGCAGGCTGGGCTGTGGTCAGATTGGCCATGGTCGGATCAACTCGCGGAAGAAACGGAAACGGGATTGGCCGCCGGCGGCCTGGCCGCATCGGCGCCGAGCAAAGCGAAGGTCTCGCGCAGCAGTCGCTGCGCGGCGTCGACCGGGCCGTCATGCAGCACGGTCAGGTCCGGCCGCACCACGACCAGCCAGTCGGCTGGCGCGGCTTCGGGCAGCAAGCTGTCATCCAGCACCTCGTAGGCGTCGCCGGCCCGGTGCAGGCGCTGGCCGCGCAGACAGAACTGGACGAAGTGGCCGCCGGCAGCCTGCCAGCGTGCGATGGCCTCTGGCGAAAGACCCGCGCGGGGGTCGACGCCGAGGCCGACCAGGCTCATCCGCCCCGCGAAGGCCTCGTCGCTGAGCACGATCTGACCGGCCGGATCGCGCGCCAGACATTGCGGCAGCCAGGCGCCGCGCTGCAGCCGGCTGGCGCGGCGGCCCGAAACGAACAGGCCGTGTCGATAGGCATTCTGCGGCTTGATCTTCAAATCCTGAAAGTAAGATTTTAGCCCCGGCGTGCGGCACAACAGCGCGGCCAGACCGTGGGAGAAAAGCGCCTTGAC
>JBFIIN010000154.1:0-8048 GCA_041601225.1 Oceanococcus sp. | reverse complement strand
GATGCTTCGCGCAGCATAGGCTCGGGCCATGTGATGCGCTGTCTGACCCTCGCGCAAGGGCTGGCCCAGCAGGGCGCAGCGGTGCAGTTTGTCTGCCGTGAGCGGGCCGGTGAGCTGAGCGCGGTGATTGAGGGGGCCGGCTTTGCCTGTGCCTTGCTGCCGCCCCCGACCGGATCAGCGGACGCGCCGGAATCTGATTACCAATCCTGGCTGGGCGTGGCCCCGGCTTTGGATGCTCGGCAGACGATCGAGGCGGCGGGCGCTGTGGATTGGCTGGTTGTGGATCATTATGGCATCGATGCGCGCTGGCAGCGGGCCGTGCGGCCGGCCACGTCTGCCGTGCTGGTCATCGACGATCTCGCCGACCGGCCGCACGATTGTGAGCTGTTGCTGGATCAGACGCTGGGTCGTGCAGCTCGCGATTACCAGGATTGGGTGCCGGCCAGCTGTCAGGTCCTGGCGGGTGCACAGTATGTCCTGCTGCGAGATGAGTTCCGCCGGGCGCGTCCGGCGCAGGCGCCGATCCATGCCGATGGGCTGCGGCGCATATTCCTGTTCATGGGCGGGGCCGATCCACGCAATGTGACCGCTGCGGCGTTGCAGTGCCTGGCGGGTTTGCCTGGCGCGGCCCGCTGGGAGGTGCTGGTCGTTGTGGGCGCGCAATATGCCGATCTTGCAAGCCTGCGGACCCTGCAGGAAACGCTGCCCATGGCGCTGGCGATACATCAGAATGCGTCAGAGATGGCGTCTTTGATGAGCGCCTGCGATCTGGCGATCGGCGCGGCCGGCACGGCATCCTGGGAGCGCTGCTGTCTGGGCTTGCCGGCGCTGACCTACACCTACGCCGAGAATCAGCAAACCATTGCCCGGAATTTGCAGGCCGCAGGCGCCAGCCGCCGCTGGGGCGACAGCGCCGAATTGGCGGCATGGGTCACGGAGCTGGATGGCGATCCCGTGCAGCGTCAGGCGATGGCGCAGGCGGCCTATCGGATCTGTGATGGGCGCGGCCGGGACCGGGTGGTCGCGGCCATGCTGGCTCATGCTTAGCGCGCGGCCGGCCCGCTCGGCGGATTGCCGCCGCCTGTTTGACTGGCGCAACGATCCGCAGGTGCGCGCTGCCGCGTTCAATACCGAACCGGTGCCCTGGGACAGTCACCGCCACTGGCTGCAGACCCGGCTTGAGGATGCAGATTGCCGGCTCTACGTGCTGGAACGGGGCGCTGTGCCCATCGGCCAGGTGCGTTTTGACCTGCAGGATTCGACGGCGACCGTCAACTATTCCCTGGCAGCGGAGTTTCGCGGCCAGGGTTTGGCGGCGCCCATGCTCGCCACCGCCATCGCGCAGCTCATAGTCGATGTGCCGGCGGTCACCCGGCTCAGCGCCTACGTGAAAACCGACAACCCGGCTTCGAGCCGGGTGTTCGATCGGCTGAAGTTCGCACTTGATGGTTTCGACACGACGCGGCTGGCCCATCATTATGCTTACGACGTGGCGGCCGGTCCGCCGCGCATTGAGTGAGGAATCGAGGTGAACCAGCAAGCAAGCACCGGACGGATGCATATTGCGGGGCGTGCAATCGGTGCAGGCTGCCCGCCTTACATGATTGCCGAACTGTCGGCCAACCATAACGGTGATATCGAAACGGCATTCAAGCTGATCGAAGTCGCGGCCAAGGCCGGGGCGGACGCGATCAAGATTCAGACCTATCGCGCGGACACGATCACCATAGATTGCGACAAGGCCGATTTTCGCATCGAGGGCGGATTGTGGGGTGGCAAGACCCTGTATGACCTGTATGAATGGGCGCATACCCCCTGGGAGTGGCATGCCGATTTGTTTGCCAAAGCCCGGGAGTTGGGCATCACCCTGTTCAGTTCCCCGTTCGACCCGACCGCGGTCGATCTGCTTGAAGATCTGGGCGCGCCGGCCTACAAGATCGCCTCGTTCGAGGCCATCGATCTGCCGCTGATTCGGACCGTTGCGAGCACTGGCAAGCCCATGATCATTTCGACGGGAATGGCCGATCTGGAGGAAATCACGGAAGCCGTGGATTGCGCCCGCCAGGCCGGATGCCGGGAGCTGGCGGTGCTGCATTGCGTCAGTGGCTATCCTGCGCCGGCCGCGGATTACAATTTACGCACCCTGTCCGACCTGGCCCAGCGCTTCGGTCTGCCCGTCGGGCTGTCGGATCACACCCTGGACAATGCCACGGCGATCGCCGCGGTCGCTCTGGGCGCCTGTGTTGTGGAAAAGCACATCACGCTGAACCGCGCGGGGGGTGGGCCGGACGACAGTTTTTCCCTGGAGCCCCCTGAATTGGGCCAGCTGTGCCGGGATCTCAAGACCGTATCGCAGGCACTGGGTCAGGTGGATTACACCCGCAAGCAGAGCGAGCAGGCCAACGCCCAGTTTCGGCGCTCTTTGTACGTGGTCGCCGATGTCGCGGCTGGCGAACGGCTCAGCGCAGACAATGTCCGCAGCATCCGTCCCGGATTCGGCCTGGCGCCCCGGCATTACGATCAGGTCCTGGGCATGCGCGCCCGCAAAGATCTGGAGCGTGGTACCCCGCTGGCCTGGGATTTGTTGGAGTCCTGACCGAAAATCGGCGCCGCATACCCGTATAATCTCGAGCATGAAAAAGGATCCCCTCTACCGCGTGGTCTTCCAAAGTGAGGGACAGGTCTATGAAATTTATGCCAAGTCGGTGTCGCAGGGCAGTCTGTTCGGCTTTGTGGAAATCGGCGAATTGGTCTTTGGCGAGCGGTCCAGTGTGGTTGTGGATCCCGGCGAGGAACGGCTGAAGGCGAAATTTGCCGATGTGCGGGCCTTTCATGTGCCCATCCATGCGGTGCTGCGAATCGACGAGGTGCTCAAGCCGGGCACTGCCAAGATTACGCCCCAGGACGGTGAGGGCAGCAAGGTCACCCCGTTTCCCATTTACACCTCGACCGGCAAGCCCGAGTCGTAGCTGGCGGCGGGTCGCCGTTTAACCGGGAGCTGTATGGAATTTGCCATCTTGGGTAGCGGCAGCCGGGGCAATGGCACTTTGGTCCGCGACGCGGAAACCATCGTCCTAATCGACTGCGGCTTTTCGCGCAAGGAGACCCAGCGTCGGCTGTCTTTGCTGGGCTTGGATCCCGAGCAGATATCTGCGATCGTGGTGACCCACGAGCATGCTGACCACGTGGCGGGGGTGTTGCGCAACGCCCAGGCCTGCCAATGCCCCGTCTGGGCAACCTGTGGCACGGCGGAAGCTGCCGGTCTGGAAGCCGCGCACGACTTGCAGCGTTTTTCGCCGCATCGCGAGTTTCAGATTGGCAGTCTGACCCTGCAGCCCTATCCCGTGCCGCACGATGCACGCGAGCCGGCGCAGTTTGTGGTCGGCAACGGCAGCAAGCGTCTGGGCATCCTGTCGGACGCCGGCAGCGTGACCTCCCATATGCGCGAGATGCTGGACGCCTGCGACGGCTTGTTGCTGGAATTCAATCACTGCCCGCAGATGCTGGAGCGTGGACCGTATCCCCCGGCGCTGCGTGCCCGGGTCGGCGGCGGCCTGGGGCATCTGAGCAATCAGCAGAGTGGGGCTTTGCTGCGCGAGCTGAATCGGTCCGATTTGCAGCAGCTTGTGCTCACCCATATCAGTCAACAAAACAACAGTGCGGAACGGGCACTGCGCGAGGCGGTGGCGGCCCTGGGCGAGCAGCCCGACTGGCTGCGGGTCGCGGAGCAGGATGCAGTTATGCAATGGCGGGCCTTGGCGTGAACGAACAACATCTGGTGGTCTTGGGCGGCGCGGCCGTGTATTCGGAATTCCGGGTCGAGGCGCTCAATGCGCGTCTGGCGGACCGGGCGGGCGGGGTTCAGCTCGCAGAATCTCAGTGGCTGTTCCTGGGGTCCTGGTCCGCGACGCCGGGCGCGGCGGACCGACAGCGGCTGGAGGGCCTGCTGGAGAGCACCACGCTGGCGGCGGATGGCCCAGCGGACCTGTATATCGTTCCGCGGCTGGGGACGGTGTCTCCCTGGTCCAGCAAGGCCACTGATATCGCGCGGCTCTGCGGACTGGGTGAGATCCAGCGCCTGGAGCGCGGGCGCCGGATTCGCGTCAGTGGCCTGGATACTTTGGCCAATCGTGATGCCGTGCTAAACCTCTTGCATGATCCATTGACCGAAACGGTACTGCATGATCCGGCGGCGCTGGCGCATTGTTTTGCGGCCCCGGCGCGGCGGAATCTGCGGCGTTTGAGTCTGGGTGCGGATCCGCAGGCCGCCCTGGCCCAGGCCAATCAGGATTGGGGTCTGGCCCTGTCCGAGATCGAAATCAGTTACCTGGCCGCTTACTACGCCCAGGCCGGGCGCGACCCCACCGATGCGGAATTGATGATGTTTGCGCAGATCAATTCCGAGCATTGCCGGCACAAGATCTTCAACGCGAACTGGACGGTGGATGGGGCAGCCTATCCGCACAGCCTGTTCGACATGATACGCATGACCTATGCCGCGAATCCGGACGGCATCTTGTCGGCTTATCACGACAATGCCGCGATTCTGGACGCAATGCCCACGACCCGCTTTGTGCGTGGTGATGATGGGACTTTCGCGCCGCTGGAAGAAGCCGCCGCGATTGCGATCAAGGTGGAGACGCATAACCACCCCACGGCCATTGCACCGCATCCCGGGGCCAGTACCGGCTCCGGTGGCGAGATTCGCGATGAAGCGGCCACCGGCCGGGGCGGCAAGCCCAAGGCCGGTCTGGGTGGATTTTCGGTGGGCGATTTGCGCATCCCGCATTTTGCTCAGCCCTGGGAGTCGGACGCGCCCTTGCCGCCGCGCTTGGCGCCCGCCCTGGACATCATGCTGGAAGGCCCGATTGGGGCCGCGAGCTACAACAATGAATTCGGTCGGCCCAATCTGACCGGCTACTTCCGCACCCTGGATGCCCAGCGCGGCGGGCGGCGCTGGGGTTATTGCAAGCCCATCATGATCGCCGGTGGCATGGGCAGCGTACGTCCGCAGCATGCCCACAAGTTGCGGGTGCAGCCCGGCGCGAAAATCGTGGTGCTCGGTGGCCCGGGCATGCTGATTGGGCTTGGCGGTGGTGCGGCTTCGTCGCTGCACGCCGGAGCCAGTTCCGAAGATCTGGATTTCGCTTCGGTGCAGCGTGCCAATCCGGAACTGGAGCGGCGTTGCCAGGAAGTTATCGATGCCTGCTGGGCGCAGGGCGCGGCCAATCCGATTCAATCCATCCACGATGTGGGCGCCGGCGGCTTGTCCAATGCGGTGCCCGAAATCCTGCACGACAATGATCTGGGCGGGCGCATAGCCCTGGCTGAGATTCCCCGCGCCGACCCCAGTCTGTCGCCGATGGAGCTGTGGTGTAACGAATCGCAGGAACGCTATGTACTGGCGATTCAGCCCGAGGACATAGACGGCTTTGCTGCGCTTTGCGAACGCGAACGCTGCCCCTATGCGGTCATCGGCGAGGCGACAGCCGAGCGTCAACTGGTCCTTGATGGTCCGGACGGCGATACGGTGAATCTGCCCATGCCGGTGCTGCTGGGCAAGCTGCCGGCCATGGAGCGCAGCGCCCAGGCTTTTTGCGCCAGCGTTGAGGAACAGATGCCTGCGCCGGCCAGCGTCTCCGAAGTGCTGGAGCGGGTCCTGCGCCTGCCGGCCGTGGCCTCCAAGAATTTTCTGATCACGATTGGCGACCGCACGGTAGGCGGGCTGGTCTGCCGGGATCAGTTCGTGGGGCCCTGGCAAACGCCGGTGGCGGATGTGGCCGTCACTGCGGCCGGTTACGCCGGCCAGAACGGCGAAGCCATGGCGATGGGCGAGCGCAGTCCCTTGGCCATGCATGATGCGCCCGCTTCGGGACGCATGGCGGTCGGTGAAGCGGTGACCAATATTGCCGCGGCGCGCATCGCGCAGTTGGCGGACATACGCTTGTCGGCCAACTGGATGGCGGCGGCCGGCGCCGCGGGGCAGGGCGAGGCCTTGCTCGCCACGGTGCAGGCGGTCGGCGCTGAACTGTGCTCCGAGCTGAAGATTGCGATTCCGGTGGGCAAGGACTCCATGTCCATGCAGACCCAGTTTGTCGCCCACGGTGCAGAGCACAGTGTGACGGCGCCGGTGTCGCTGGTGATCTCGGCCTTTGCGCCGGTCACCGATGTGGATGCGACCTTGACGCCGCAACTGCGGTTGGACGGCATCGACACCGCGCTGATCATCGTGGATTTGGGTGCGGGTCGTAACCGCCTGGGTGGCTCGGCCCTGGCCCAGGTCTATCAATGCGGAGGCGGTGTCGTACCCGACCTGGACGAGCCGGCCAGGCTGGCGCAGTTTTTTGCGCTGATTCAGGACCTGCGCAGCGAACAGCGCATCTTTGCCTATCACGATCGCAGTGATGGCGGGCTGGCCGTAAGTCTGCTGGAAATGGCCTTCGCCAGCCATTGCGGGCTGGACATCGAGCTGGATGTGGACGAGATCATTCCCGCGCTGTTCGCCGAGGAGCTGGGCGCGGTGATTCAGGTGGGCACCGCCGATGTGGGCGCGGTCCTTACGCGCTTTGGCAATGCCGGCATTGAGGCCCATTTCATCGGTCAGCCCACCGTGAATCAGGACATCGTGATCCGGGCCTGCGGTCAGATTGAATTTTCGGGCACGCGTGCCGGCTTGCAGCGCTGGTGGGCGGAAACCAGTTTTCGCATGCAGGCCCTGCGTGACGACCCGGACTGCGCCCAGGAAGAATATGACGGCTTGCTCGATGAGTCGGACCCCGGTTTGCATGCCGCTTTGAGTTTTGACCCGGTGGACGACGTCGCGGCGCCCTGGATACAGATCAGTCGTCCGCGTGTCGCGATACTGCGCGAGCAGGGTGTGAATGGTCAGGTCGAGATGGCCTGGATGTTCGCCCGCGCCGGTTTCGAGGCGGTCGATGTGCATATGAGCGAGCTCCTGTCCGGTCAGCGCACACTCGATGAGTTCGTGGGATTGGCGGCTTGTGGCGGTTTTTCCTACGGCGATGTGCTGGGCGCGGGCCGCGGCTGGGCCAAGTCCATCTTGTTCAATGAACGCGCGCGCGCAGGCTTTGCTGAGTTCTTTGCCGACAGCAGCAAATTCGTCCTGGGCGTATGCAACGGCTGTCAGATGCTGGCTGCGGTACAGGAGTTGATTCCGGGCAGTACCGGCTGGCCGCAGTTCGTGGGCAATCGTTCCGAGCAGTTTGAAGCGCGTTTGTCCCTGGTCGAGATTCCGGAGAGTCGCTCACTGCTGTTTGCCGGTATGGCCGGATCCCGTTTGCCGGTTGCGGTTGCGCATGGCGAAGGCCGCGCCCAGTTTGGCCAGGCCGAAGACGCGCAGAAGCTGGCAGACAACGGCCAGTTGGCGATGCGCTTTGTCGATCACTTTGGCGCGGTTGCGCAGCGCTTCCCGGCCAATCCCAACGGATCAGTCGCTGGCGTAACGGGGCTGACCAACGCCGATGGCCGGATCACCATCATGATGCCCCATCCTGAGCGTCTGACCCGGGCGACCAGCTTCTCCTGGAAGCCTGATGACTGGGGCCAGGAGTCGCCCTGGCTGCGGATGTTCCGTAATGCGCGGGTTTGGGTGGCTTAGGAATCTCTAAGCAATCACCTCGGGATGGGGGATGATCTGGCCCCAGATCGTCACCTAGGATGAAATGACGCAGACGAGGTTGGCAAGTCTGTCGTGCAGCCGCAAGTAGAGGCGGTCCAAGTGTGAGATTTTCCTGGATGAGGTGAATCGGGTGGCCCCTTTGCGGGCAGGGCACTCGACTTCACCGCGGCGGAGTGAAAAAACTCACTCGACCCGGATTTTCTCTGTCCCAGCATCAGATTCAGCAAGCCGGACAGCAGCGGAGCGGCGGAACGTTACTGGTCGTATCAGCGAATTGTGCCACCGACACGCCGTTCAAATAAACGTACTCACGAAATGGCGAACCCGCTAGGTCGGTCTCCGCAATCAACCGGTCCTCACGATCATAATGAAAGGCTAGATCGGGCCGTTGCGCTTGCCTCGCGCCGTC
>JBFIIN010000153.1:0-8053 GCA_041601225.1 Oceanococcus sp. | reverse complement strand
GCGGGGTCGGTTTCCGGCGCGGGCGTCAGAATCACCCGCCGGTGCCGAAATAGGTCGGCGCGCGCCGCAGCCGGCCCACTCCTCTCGGTTCCGGCAATCGGATGGCCAGGCACGAAATTCGCTGGCGGCGCACCCAGCACGGCGCGGGCATCGCTCAGGGCGCTGCCCTTGGTGCTGCCAGCATCGGTGACCACCGCTTGTGCAGGCCAGTGGTCCTTTAGCCGCGCAAACAGCTCCCTATAGGCCCCCATCGGCACCGCGATCAGAACCATGTCCGCACCCGCAACGGCGGCAATGGGGTCGGTCTGACCCTCATCGATCAAACCCAGGTACTGCGCCGCCTGCAGGGTTTCACTGCGCCGCGCGCAACCGACCACCTGGCGCACAGCGCCATGCTCACGCAGAGCCGCGGCCAGCGAACCTCCGATCAAGCCAACGCCGATCAGTGCGAGGCGCTCGATCAGCATCAGGCCGCCAGCACCCGCCGCAGTGCATCGACGAGGCGCAGGTTTTCCGACTTCTGCCCCACCGTGATCCGCAAGTGGTTCGGCAATTTGTAGCCGCCCAGAGGTCGCACGATAACGCCCTCGCGCAGCAGGGCGTCATAGATCGGCTGCGCCGGGCGACCGAAATCAAAGCACAGGAAATTGGCCTGGCTGGGCAGGGCCCGTACATCCATCTCCGCCAGGGCCGACTGCAGATACTGCGCACCCGAACGGTTTTCCGCCACGGAATGGGCGACATGGGCGGTATCGGCGAGCGCCAACTCCGCGGCGCCCAGAGCCAGGCTGTTGTTGTTAAAGGGCTGACGCACCCGATTCAGCAAGTCGGCAATCTGCGGATGCGACAAGGCATAACCGATGCGTAGACCGGCGAGCCCATAGACCTTGGAAAAAGTCCGGGTGATTACCAAATTGGGATAGCGCGCCAGCAGACCCAAGCTGTCGGGCCGCCCGACCGCGTCCTGGTATTCATGATACGCCTCATCCAGCACGATCACGACGTCCGCCGGCAGGGCTTCGAGCAAGGCCTCGACAGCTTCCGGCGCTACCCAGGTGCCGGTCGGATTGTTCGGATTGGCGACGAAAACCAGACGCGTGTGCGCATCGACGCGATCCGGGAATGCCGCCAGGTCATGTCCGTAAGCCTGCGCATGGTCTGCCGGCAACGCCGGCACTTCGCGCAGTTCGCCGCCCGCGGCCAAGGTGGCCAGGGGATACACGGCAAATGCGTGCGCAGAGCACACGGCGTTCAAACCGGGCTGCAGAAACACCCGTGCCAGCAGCTCCAGCACATCATTGGATCCATTGCCCAGAGTAATCTGCTCCCTTGCAACCCCCAGATTTCCGGCCAGAGCCGATTTCAGGCGGTGCCCGCTGCCATCCGGATAGCGCGCCAGATCGCCAGGCGCGGCCAGCATTGCGGCGACCGAGGCGCTCGGCCCGAACGGGTTTTCGTTGGACGCCAGCTTGACGATATTGCTGATCCCCAGCTCGCGCTCCAGTTCTTCAATCGGCTTGCCCGGCTCGTAAGGCCGGAGCTTTTGCACACCAGCCGTGGCGCGAGAGACAAAATCAATAGACACGTTAAACCTCGGTGTTTCAGACGACGGCGCGCGGATAGCTGCCGAGCAACTTGAAGAAAGCCGCCTCCTTCTGCACCGCTAACAGAGCCCCCTTGATGCCGGGATCTTCGGAATGACCGAGGATGTCGACAAAAAAATTGTAGTCCCATTGGGCGCGTCGCGAAGGCCGCGACTCAATGCGCGTCAGGTCCAGGCCGGCATCCGCGAAAGGACGCAGCAGATCGTACAAGGCCCCGGGGCGATTCGGCGAGGACAGCAATATCGAAGTCATGTCATTGCCGGTATGCGGCACGATCTGGCGACCGATGACCAGAAAGCGGGTCGTGTTGTCGGGTTCATCTTCGACATTGGCCGCCAGGATTTTCAAGCCATAGCGCTCCGCCGCCGGCTTGCCGGCTATCGCCGCCCCGCCCTGTTCAGCGACGATGCGCGCCGCCTCGCCATTGCTGGAGACGGTTTGCCGTTCAGCTCTGGGCAGGCGCCGATCCAGCCACTTGCGACATTGAGCAAAAGACTGGGGGTGGGCGTAGACGGTGCCCACCTCGTCCAGCTCGCCGTCTTTGGCCAGCAGGTGATGGTGCACGGCCAGGCTGACCTCGCCACAAATCAGCAGGGACGACGTGGCAAACATGTCCAGCGTATGATTGACCACACCTTCCGTGCTGTTCTCGACCGGCACCACCCCGTAATCGGCATTGCCGGCTTCCACATCACGAAAAATCTCGTCGATGGCGGTCAGGGCCCGGTCGTTGACCGCATTCCCGAAGTGCTTGTAAACCGCAGCCTGGGTATAGGTGCCTTCCGGCCCCAGGTAGGCGATGCGCAAAGGCGATTCCAGAGACAGGCAGGCCGACATGATCTCGCGCATGACCCGGGCGATGGTCTGATCGGTGAGCGGACCCTTGTTGCGCTCCATGACCCGGCGCAAGATCTCGGCCTCGCGGCCGGGCCGGTAACAATCCGCACCTTCGCCCATGTCGGCCTTGATTCGCGCGACTTCCTGTGCGATCAGTGCTCGTTCGCTGACCGCTTGCTGAATCTGAAGGTCCAGTTCATCGATACGCTCCCGCGCAGCCTGCAAGCGCTCCTCTGCCACGAACCTACTCCGCGCGCGGCTTGATCAGGCGCACCGCCTTGACCCCGCTGATCCCGCGCAACTGTGCGATCAGCTCCTCCGGTGGCTCGGAATCCACGTCGACCAGCGTGTAGGCCAACTCGCCACGCGACTTGTTCAGCAGATCGTGAATATTGATATCGTGTTCGCCCAGTGCAGTGGATATCTGACCGACCATGTTCGGCACGTTGGCATTGGCAATGGTCAAGCGCCAGACACCCGGCGCCAATGGCAATTCGGTCTCCGGAAAATTCACCGAGTTACGCACGTTGCCGACCTCGATGAATTCACGCACCTGCTCCGCGACCATGATCGCACAGTTGTCTTCCGCTTCCGCGGTGGATGCGCCCAGATGCGGCAAGGCAATAACCCGCTCATGGCGCCGCAGAGCATTGGTCGGGAAATCGGTGACGTAGGTGCGGATCGCGCCGGCATTCAGGGCGGTCTCGATGGCGGCCTCATCGACGACGCCCGAGCGGGCGAAATTCATCACCACCGCGGTCTTGCGCAGCAGCTTGACCCGCTCGCCATTCAGTAATCCACGGGTTGCGTCATTGAGGGGTACATGGAAGGTCAGAAAATCGGAACGGCTGATCAGGTCGTCCACCGATACCGCCTGCTCGACGCCCGCGTGCAACTGCCAGGCATTCTTGACCGTTATGCTGGGATCGTAACCCAACACCCGCATGCCCAGTGCCTGTGCGGCGTTGGCCACCTTGACACCAATTGCGCCCAATCCCACCACACCCAGAGTCCGGCCTGGCAATTCGAATCCGGCGTACTGCTTTTTGCCCGCCTCCACCTGCTTTTCGACGATTGCATCGTCGCCGTCCAGCTCGCGCACGTAGGACCAGCCCTGGCAGACATTCCGAGCCGCCACCAGCATGCCCGCCAGCACCAGTTCCATCACCGCATTCGCATTGGCGCCCGGAGCATTGAAGACGGGCACACCCACCGCGCTGAGACGATCCACCGGAATATTGTTCACGCCGGCACCCGCACGACCGACGGCCTTCAGGCTGGCCGGGAACTCCATATCGTGCATCGAAAACGAGCGCAGCAAGATCGCGTCCGGCTCATTCATGTCAGAGGCAACTTCATATTGATCACGCGGAAGTCGCTCGAGACCAGAAATTGAAATGTTGTTTAATGTCAGTATCTTGTGCATTTAAATTCAAGTAATTAATTAAAATTGACAGCCCCACCACTCCGCTCAACCGTAGCGACGCTCGAAGTCCTGCATGAAGCTGACCAGCGCCACGACACCTTCCGGCGGCATGCGCGCCTCGATCTATAACGCGATGCCGCCGACTGACCGATGGCCCTTCAAGGTGCTCAATCCGGCGGTGGCTGCCTCTTTCAGGAACACCGCATCCAGCTCGGCATCGGCCAGAGTAAAGGGCACGTTCATCCAGGAACGGCATTCCGGATTGACCGGATTGGCGTAGAACGCTGACGCGTCAATGGCGTTGTACAGCAATCCCGCCTTGTGCTCGTTGCACTCGGCCATGGCCGCCAGACCGCCTTTGCGTTTGAGCCACTGGAACACCAGGCCCGCGACATACCAGCTGAAGCAAGGCGGCGTGTTCAGCATGGAGTCCGCGGCCGCCTGCTCTGCGAGATTAAAAGCCATCGGTGTGTCTGCGCGGGCGCGATCCAACAGATCGTCGCGCACGATAACCAGGGTCAGACCCGCGGGCCCGACATTCTTCTGCGCTCCCGCATAAATCAGACCAAAGCGACTGACCTCAATGGGCCGCGACATAAAGGTCGAGGAAAAATCCGCAACCAGTGGCACCTCGCCGGTGTCCGGCACGAAATGAAACTCCACGCCCTCAATCGTTTCATTGGGTGTGTAATGAAGATAGCCGGCCTGCGAATCGCGCTGCCAGGTATCCGGGTCCGGAATATCGGTAAAGGACTCCGGACGGGCGGCCTGCCGGGCCTCACAGTACTTGCCCGCTTCCTTGATGGCCTTCTTGCCCCAGCTGCCGGTCACCACGTAGTCCGCAGTTTTCCGCTGACCCAGAATATTCAGCGGGATCATCGCAAACTGGGCCGATGCACCGCCCTGCAGAAACAAGACCTTGTAATTGTCCGGAATCGCGAGCAGCTCGCGCAAATCGGCTTCGGCCTGTGCGGCTATGGACATGAATTCCTTGCCGCGATGGCTCATCTCCATCACCGACATGCCGCTGCCCTGCCAGTCCAGCATCTCGTCCCGCACCTGGATCAGAACCTCTTCGGGCAGCGCGGCGGGACCCGCGCTGAAATTGAATACCCTGCTCATGTCACTCCTGCTGACGCGCTTGCGTCTGACTCATGCCTTTCGGGCGGGACAAAAAGAAATATCAAGACTCTGCCGAGTCGTCAGCCGCGGCGGAACCTGCGGCTGGCCCGGTCGCATCATCCGCGACGTCGGCCGACTCGCCCTCCTCGACCACCAAATCGGCGGCGATGCGATCCACGCCCACCAGACGGCTGTCGCGCAGGGAAATCAGCTTCACGCCCTGGGTATTACGCCCCAGCACCGAGACGCCGTCCACCGCGGTACGCACCAACTGGCCGCTGTCGGCAATCAGCATGATCTGGTCGCCGTCCGCGACCTGCACGGCGCTGATCATTTCGCCGGTGCGCGCATTCATCTTCAGCGCGAGCACACCCTGGGTCCCGCGACCTTTGCGGGGATAGTCGTCGATTGGCGTCCGCTTGCCGAAACCGTTCTCACTGACGGTCAGAATGTGATTGCCGTCGTCGATAATCAGCGCCATGACTTGGTCGTCACCCTGCAAACGAATGCCGCGCACACCCAGGGCGGTACGGCCCATGGCCCGCACTGCGGATTCGGCGAACCGGTTGACCTTACCCCGGCGCGAGAACAGCAAGATGTCGTTATCGCCATCGGTGAGCCCCACACCCACGAGCTGATCGTCAGCGCGCAAATCCAGGGCGATCAGCCCGACACTGCGTGGTCGTGAGAACTGCTCCAGCGGCACCTTCTTGACCGTTCCCCGGCGGGTCGCCATGAAAATGTACTGATCGGCCTCAAAACTCTTGATGGGCAGAATCGCGCTGATCCGTTCACCCTCTTCCAGCGGCAACAGATTGATGATGGGCCGTCCGCGCGCCTCACGACTGCCCTGTGGCAGGCGATAGACCTTGATCCAGTAGGCCTTGCCCAGGCTGGAAAAACACAGCAGCGTGTCATGCGTGTGGGTCACCCACAGCCGATCCACGAAATCTTCGTCCTTGGTCTTGGCGGCCGACTTGCCCACCCCACCCCGGCGCTGCGCCTGGTAAACGTCGAGGGGCTGAGCCTTGATGTAGCCTTGATGCGACAGGGTCACGACCATGTCGGCCGGCGTGATCAGATCCTCGGTTTCCAGATCTTCCTGGCTCTGCACGATCTCGGTGCGCCGCGCATCACCAAACTGATCGCGAATCTCGATCAGTTCCTCACGGATCACTTCCCCCAGACGTTCACGACTGGTCAGAATGCCCAGATAATCCGCCATCTGCTCCAGCAAGCCATCGAACTCATCGCGCAGCTTGTCCTGTTCAAGGCCCGTCAGTCGGTGCAGGCGCAATTCCAGGATCGCCTGGGCCTGCACTTCGGTCAGCCGGTAACCCGCGTCACTCAGCTGCGTTGCGTCCGGATCTTCCGCGGTGGCGCGCGCGCGATCCAGCAGAGCCGCCACATGGCCCGGCGGCCAGTCGCGGGCGCACAAACCCACCTTGGCTTCCGCAGGCGACGGTGCCGCCTTGATCAGCGCAATGATCTCGTCGATGTTGGCCAGGGCCACCGTGAGGCCTTCCAGCAGATGCGCCCGCTCGCGCGCCTTGCGCAGCAGGTAGCGGGTGCGCCGGGTGACAACCTCGCGCCGATGGCGCAGGAAGGCGGCCAGAATCTGTTTGAGATTCATCAAGCGCGGCTGACCGTTTTCCAGCGCCACCATGTTGATGCCGAATACCGATTGCATCGCGGTCTGGGTATACAGATTGTTGAGGATCACGTCCGCGTTCTCGCCGCGCTTGAGCTCGATCACCATGCGCATGCCATCCTTGTCGGACTCATCGCGCAGCTCGCTGATCCCCTCGATTTTTTTCTCTTTGACCAGTTCGGCAATGCGCTCAATAAGCCGCGCCTTGTTCACCTGGTACGGCAGCTCATGAACGACAATCGCCTGACGATTGTTGTCTATGTCCTCGAATTCGGCCCGGGCACGCATTTTTATGCGACCGCGTCCGGTGTGATAAGCCGCGTGGATGCCGGCTGCTCCGTTGATTATGCCGGCCGTGGGGAAGTCCGGACCGGGCAGAACCTCCATCAACTCGTCGACCTCGGCGTCCGGATTGTCGAGCACCATCAGGCAGGCCGCGATCACCTCATTCAGATTATGCGGCGGAATATTGGTCGCCATACCGACCGCGATGCCGGTACTGCCGTTGATCAGCAGATTGGGCACCCGTGCCGGAAGTACCGAAGGCTCGAACTCCGATTCGTCGTAGTTCGGTGTGAAATCAACCGTTTCCTTGTCGATATCGGCCAGCATCTCGTGCGCTAATTTCGCCATGCGCACTTCGGTATACCGCATGGCGGCCGGCGAATCGCCGTCGACCGAACCAAAGTTGCCCTGCCCGTCAACCAGCAGATAGCGCATGGAAAAACTTTGCGCCATGCGCACGATGGTGTCATACACCGCCGTGTCACCATGCGGATGGTATTTACCGATCACGTCACCGACCACACGTGCCGACTTTTTGTAGGGCTTGTTCCACTCGTTACCCAGCTCGCGCATTGCGAACAGAACCCTGCGGTGCACGGGTTTCAGGCCATCGCGGACATCGGGCAGGGCACGGCCCACGATCACGCTCATGGCGTAATCCAGGTAGGACTGCCGCATCTCGTCTTCGAGATTTATCGGCAGAACTTCTTTGGCGAAATCAGTCATAGATCGGTCGTCGAATCAGGCCATGTCGCAGCGCGACACAAAGCGCGCAAGTTTAGCATGCGCCAGTCTTTGACGCCCCTGTGCAAGCCGGCTCAAGGAGAACGCAGGTGCGACCGAATTTTGAACCGGTCCGGCCCCCTGACATAGCCCTTCTCGGTCACCAGCACATCGATCATTTTGGCCGGGGTTACGTCGAATACCGGATTGAATGCGGGCGTACCCGGCGCCGCAATCACCTGGTCGCCGCAGCGAGTCAGTTCCTCCGCCCCGCGCTCTTCAATCTTGATGGCCGCGCCATCGGCCAGATCGCTGTCTATAGTCGCCGTCGGCGCCACGACCATCAGCCGCACGCCGTGATACTGGGCCGCCACGGCCAGACTGTAGGTGCCGATCTTGTTGGCG
>JBFIIN010000152.1:0-8091 GCA_041601225.1 Oceanococcus sp. | reverse complement strand
CCTGCCCAAAGATCCCGAAATTCCTCTGGCGCTGATGAAGCATGCCGGGCAGCATCTGGGCGCCTATGCCACGCCGCGCAATCAGGCCCGGATTCGGGTCGGGGACCCGGTGGAACTGCTGCCTCAGTCCGGTCGCAAACTGACGATCTGGTTTGATCAGGCCGGACGGGGCATCAAGTCCCGATTGATCCGATTGAACAATCGGCTGGCGCAGGCGCAGGACCGTTTCAGCCAGACCAAAGCCGCGGGCGCGGCCATGCCGCCGGGATTTGCACCCTGTACGCTGGTACGGCGTGAGCAGGAGTCGCACGATGTGGTCTCGCTCTGGCTGGCCGCGCAGGGCGCTGCGTCGCTGGCGCGTTTTGTTCCGGGCCAGCATGTCGTGCTGGCCATCCGGCAGGGGGATGACGCCACGATTTACCGGCCTTATTCGCTGTCCAGTGCCAGCCATGAATTGGGGCACTATCGCATTTCGGTCAAGCGCCAGACTGCGCAGGTCGACGGCGCCGTGCGGGTCGGCCGAGGTTCCGGCGCCCTGCATGAGCAGCTGGCAGTCGGCGATACCCTTCATGTCAAGGCGCCAGCGGGACAATTTGCGGTGATCCCCACGGACGATACGCCCCTGGTCCTGATCAGCGGCGGCATCGGCATTACGCCGATGCTGTCCATCCTGCATTCGCTGGCGAAGGCGCATCCGCAGCGCAAGGTGCATCTGTTTCACGCGATTCGCAGGCTTGAGGATTTCGCCTTCCGCGCCGAACTGGAAGCGCTAGACCTGCAACTGACGCAGTTTCATCTGAGCGTGCATGTCAGCCAGGCAGCGGAGGCGTTTGCCGAATCCTGGTTGCATGTGGGCCGCCTGAATCTTGCCGCTGCGCTGGCGCAGGTCGATCTGACTGAAGCGCCGAGTTTCATGCTGTGTGGCACGCCAGCGTTCAGCAAGGCCATGTATGACCAGCTGCGGCTCCACCAGGTGGCGCCCGAACGGATCCACGCGGAAAGTTTCGGCGCTTCGCAGATTCGCGGACCCGAGGATGAGAGCGCCTACACGGTCGGGCTCCGCAACAGTGGTCGCGAGCTGCAGTGGACGGGGCAGGAGGACAGCCTGCTCAGTCTGGCGGAGTCCAACGGGATCGCCGTGAGTTCGGGTTGTCGCTACGGGGCCTGTCAGGCCTGCGAGGCGACCTTGCTCAGTGGACAGGTGAGCTATCCGCAAGGCGTGCAGCCGCCGGCGGGGAAGAACAAGATCCTGCTGTGCTCGGCGCGGCCATCCTCTGATCTTGAGTTGGAGCTGTGATGGCGGGGCCTGATCAGCTGGAAGCGGATCTGCTGATCACCGACGTCACGGTGTGGTCTGGCGCAAGGCCAAAGGCCGAATATGGCTGGCTTGCCGTCAAGGATGGCCTGATTCACGCAACAGGTGGCCGTGGCGACACGCCTCCAGCAAGCCGACGGATCATCGCGGGCCAGAACAAGGTGGTCCTGCCCAGTTTCGTGGATTGCCATAGCCACATCTCGGCCGGCTCGATTGCGAGCATTTGCCGCAACGGCGCAGGCTTGCGCAACCGGAGCGATGCACTGGAGGCCGTGCGGGTCGCCGCCGCAGAAGACAGCTCGGACTGGCTGGTGATGTTCTATGTGGACTGGGATGCCTGGGATGATCCCCGGCCGCCCACTGCCGCCGAACTTGAGGCGGCCTCCGGCGGCAGACAGGTGATCCTGGTCTGCGAGTCGTTGCACCGGGCGATACTCTCCGAAAGCGGCCTGCGCGCCTGCAATATCAACCGGTATGCCCACGCGCGCTTTGTGGACACGCTGCGGGGGGACATGACCGGCATGGTCTGGGAAGAGGTCTTTTCGGTCTGCCTGGAGCGGGTGTTGAATGCGGTCATCACGTCCCTGGGTGATGAGGACTTCGCGCGCGTGCTGCAGGCCGAGGCCCGGCGCCATCTCGCCTGTGGCATTACCGACGCCCATGATCCCTGCGTCACCGTTGCCCTGAGTCAGGCCATGCAGCGGCTCAATCATGCAACGCCGTTGCGGATCAGCTGGTCGGAGGTGGGCAGCATGGGGCCGCTCAGCTCCGCGGACGGCGGGCAGACCTTGCGGGATTTCGGTGATGGACCGAGCAGTGCCAAGGTCTTCACCGATGGAGCCCATCGCTGCGCGATGTGCATCGAGGCCGGAGACGCGCTCAGGATGACCCTGGGCATGCTCGGCAGCGCGGTGACCCGCTTCAACTTTCATCCGCTGCGACGGCTTCTGAGCCAGCCGACCGCCTACCGGCAGGGCCGTTTCTACCAGCAGGGCGCCCTTTTCGAGCCCGCCGATCTGACCAGCCGGCTGCGCTCGCTGGATGAATCCCATGATCGGCTCAAGATTCACGCGCTGGGCAATCATGCCGTGGACATGAGCTGCAACTGCATCATCGAGTCGGGTATCACGACCAAGGTCTGCCTGGAGCACGCCACCGTGGTGGACGATCAGAACATAGAGACGCTGGCGCGGCTCGGCGTTCAGGTCTCCGCCCAGCCCGGCTTCCTACCTCACTTTGGCGAGCAGTTCGCGCAGATGCGGTTGACCGGCAGATATCGTGGTCTGGCCTTGCGCTCGATGCTGGATGCCGGCGTGGATCTGATCATGAGTTCCGACTATCCCTGCGGGCCGCTGGATCCGTTGCACAACATGCGCTGCGCGGTGGATCGGGCCTTGCCCGGTGGCGGGACTTACCTTTCGTCCGAAGCCGTCAGCCAGCACGAGGCCGTGTATGCCTACACGGTCGCGGGCATGAAAGGGATCACGGGTAGGCCCAAACAGGGCCTGGTCGACAACGCGCCGGCCGATTTTGTCGTGCTTACGGATGACCCGTTCAAGCGTTCAAGCCGCGTCGACAGCACCTGGATCGCCGGCGCACTCGTTCATCAAGCCTGATTTCTCTGCAGCAGGCCACACCACGGAGTGCGTACGCTCGATATCGGGCATAAGCGCGTCAACCCGTTGCGCACGCTTGCAGCGTAATTCCGGGTTACGCCGCTGGGCCGCATGGCGCCAATAACACGACGCGGCGATCTGCAAAGCCTTGCAGATCGGCTCGACCCCATAGTCGGCACGGTGATAATCAATCTACCGTTTCAGGGTTTCAACTGGCGGTCGAGCTCCGCCTGGGCAAAAAACGCAGGGGCCGTTTTCAAGATTTCGCTTGCCCGGCGCAGTTCCCTGTTATGGCTCCAGCTTCTCAATGCTTGGAGCCTCCTCGATACCCGGGGCAATTCAGGATTGAGCGACGAGATGTCGCTATGCGAGCTGTGTAAACTCACCAACTGGGCAGTGAGAGGGCGCCCTTAGGGGCCGCCTGGCCTTGCGCAAAATGAAGAACACGATGTCGAGTGCCGAACACACGCGTGAACCCCATTATCTGACGCTGGGCTATGTTGCGCCGTTGCTGGAGGCCGTGCGGTCGCGCGGCCAACCGCTGGATTCCCTGCTGGAGCTGCTCGGCCTGAGCCCTGGCGACCTGGCGCGCAGCGATCTCAGACTTTCCGATCGATCAGTCAACCGGGCCTTCCTGCTCGCCGAGGATATTTGCAAAGACCCGAATATCGGGCTACATGCCGGCCAGGGCATGAACCTGTCCAATATCGGGATACTCGGCCATCTCTTGATGACCTGTACGGAGATGAGCCAGGTCATGGCCCTGCACACGCGGTATCAAACACTGTTTGGCAATGGTGCCCTGTCGGATTATCAACTGGCGAAGAACCAAGCAATCCTGAGCTGGCGCCGGGTCGATGGCGCACCGGCATTTTGTCGCCACGACTACGAGTACAATCTCGCCGGTTGGGCCAGCGTGATTCGAAATCTCGCCGGCCAACACCTGCGTCCGGACCGGATCGAGTTTCCGGTTCCTGCACCGGGCGACATTGCGGAGCAGCAGAGCTTCTTTGGCTGCGAGTTGAACTATGGCCACAGCGACTGCATGCGTGTGCACTTTGATCGCAAGCTGCTGGAGCACGGGCTGTTCGCTCGAGATGCCACGCTGCAACAGGCGCTGGAGGCCGCCGCGCGCAAACGCCTGCAGGATCTGCAGGGCGAGACCGGAGACGATGCCGATTCCGTGCCCGCACGCACCCGACAATACCTGCGTCGGGAGCTGATGCACGGCCCGCCGCCGATCAAGAACGCGGCGAACACACTCGGCTTATCGGTCCGTTCGCTACAGCGGCAGCTCGATGCTGAAGGCGCCAGCTACAAGATGCTGGTCGATGATGTCAGACGCACGCTAGCCAAGCGCTATATTTCGCATGCCGATCTATCCCTGATCGACGTGGCTCTGATGCTCGGGTTCTCCAACCAAAGCAGCTTCCAGCGCGCCTTCAAGCGCTGGACGCAGCGAACGCCGGGCGAATATCGGCTTCTGAACGGCATTTAGTCACGGCACCACAAGCTGGCGGCATATTGCGAAGCGATCCGGCGATATGCCCATGCCCCGCCAGTCAGAAGCAGGAGGAGCCAGGACAGCACGCCGCCTCGAGACCGCTCGCCACCACGTGGGCTCGCGACCTGCTCACTGACATCGAGCACATGGGCGCGATTCGCCTCAAGGCCCTGAAACGAGCGTACCGTGCCTGAAGGCAGGCGCACGTCCACGTCCACGCTGCTGCCGCTATCCAGACCATAGTGCGCCAGCGTGTCATGCCCTGATTTGTAACCGTCATTGGTCACATAGTCCCGGCGCCCCAGATAGCGCCGTCCGCCAGCCGTCCCGTTCGTCCAGGCATCGATACGCGCGCCGATCAACTTGCGCTCAGGCAAGCCTGCCAGGCGGATGGATAGCCAGCGGTTGCTCTCGCCGCTCAGCCGCCCCCGGTTCCTGAACACCTTGGTCAGGAAACGGTCGACTTCCTCGGTGGCCAGCGATGCATTCAGGCCCGCGTTTGACGGTTGCGCGCCGAGCACCACATCCTGCAGGCCATCGCCATCGAGATCGGCCACCTCCACCGCTGTCGAATTGGTCGACATGCCGGAGATCTCGGTGGTCTGCGCGCTGATGCCGCCATCTCAGTTGTTCAGCACCAGGGTGTTGCGCAGCGCGCCTGCCCCGTACCCCGGGTCATCGCCGTCCTTGCCTTCCGGTTTGGGCTGGCTCACCCCGGCATTTTCCTTCCGATCACCCAGGATGAAATCCAGGCAGCCGTCGTTGTTGAAGTCACCGGGACTTATCGTACCGGGGCGCTGCGCCTGATTGCGTTCTTTCATGAACGCCGCGTCGTAGAACTGACCCAGCTGGGGCCACCGCCAGTTCAAGACCCCGCGCCCGTCAATCACCGGGCCGACCGTGGCAGAGGCGTCGCTGAACTTGAAGTCGCCATCATTGCGCCAGTACTTGCCCGCAATTTCGTTGCTGACGCAAGGCGGATCGGCCTGCTCGCGGCCGATCGTGATCAGATCCAGCCGGCCGACAGTGCGGAAATCCGCCGCGAAGATGAAGGCGTGGCTCAGCGCATTCTGGGTCAGACTCCAGGATTGCGACTGCTGGTCGTATTCGCACTGCCCCGAACTGGTCAGACCGGTGGGAATCTCTTCGGGCTGGGCCGTCTGCTCCGGCAATATCGGAGCGAAACTGGCCGCCTCGCCCGGTCCCGTGGTGTTGCGCCAGGCATAGATGCCAAACTTGAGTTCGAGACTCGTGCAATGCGGCGGGAGCGGCAGCCCGGTCTGATTGGACGGACTGGTAAACGGATCGTTGTGATAGCCCTGGATCAGATCCTGGCGCCCATCGGAATCCAGATCCCGCAGCATGATGGCCGGACCGCCCCGGTCGCTGGCGGGATCGCATTGATACTGACCGCCGAAATCCGGCACGGCGTCCGTGCCACCGATATCCTCGAAAACGCCGTCCTCGAAACGTTCCCCGCTCGGCCGGAACACGTACAGACGATGATGCGGAAACCCGCCGAACAGAGGCTGTCCGATGATGTCCGCGCCGACCGCGATGTCGAGCCAGCCGTCGCCGTTGACGTCGGCGAACGACGAACCGCGGCTGTAGGCGCCGAGGTTGGCCACGCCCATCTGCAGCCCCCGGTCCACGAAGCGATCGAACCGTCCCTGGCTGAGCAGCAGGCTGTTGCCCATGTTGGGCACCGGCGCCCGCTGGGTGTAGTTGAAGGTCTCCAGATTGCGCGTGATGTAGATGTCCTTGAAGCCGTCGTCGTTGAAATCCGCGAAGTTGGCGATGCCGGCCCCGCCTGGGGGCGCATCGTAGGTCCAGGGGGATTCGACGACCTCAAAGTGGTGCACGGAGAATTCCCAGCAGCCCTGGTTGAGGAACATGCGCATCTGGCCGTCGTTGTACAGCACGAAGATGTCCATCAGGCCATCGGTGTCCAGATCCACCAGATGGACGCTGGCCTGATCCCGCGCCACGTCGGTGACACCGGGAATCGATATCCGCTCGAACAGCGCCTGTTCACCGCCGCGGGCTGCGTCGCGCTCGGCATCGCCCAGCGGGTAGCCCTCGGCGGGAGCCGGCAGCGTGTCGCAGGCGGCGATGGCGGGGTTGGCAAACAGGCTCAGGATGCCAGCGGCAGCGAGCAATCCGCAGGTCCAGGCGGCGGACGGCGCCGACCGGGCCCGCGTCACGCGATCCGGCCCGGCGCCACGCCCCATCCGGGTGTCCTCACTCATCGAAATTGATGCGCAGGCAGGGGTTCTCAATGGCATGGTCTCCTCCACAGTCACGCAGCCCGTCAAGCAGCGTGCTGAGCGTGTTCTGAATTTGTGCATATCGAGCGTCGCATACGTTTTCGCCATCCGAGTTCTGGTAGCAGCGGCTTTCGATCTGGTGTGGGTCGTCCTGCAGGTTGTAAAGCTCGCGTTCGCCGTTGGCGTACTCCACATAGGTGTAACGGTTGGTGCGCACGCCCTCGGCGACCGGCCCTCTCTGCTCCACGATGATCGCGCGATCCTGCTGGTAGCCGGGGTTGCGCACCACGTCGAGAATCGACTGCCCGTCCTGCGAAACCATGGGCGTTGCGCCCGCAATATCGGCAATCGTGGCAGCGATATCGACATTGCCGATCAACTCGGGCCGGACAACACCGGCCGGGAAATCCGGCCCACGCGCGAACAGGCGCAGATGAATCGAGGGCTCGTAGAAATCCTTCTTGTTCTTCGGCAACCTGTGCTCGCCCAGGTAAAACCCGTTGTCGGACGTAAAGATGATATTGGTGTTGCCCAGCTGGCCGGTGCTGTCCAGGGTCTCGATCACCCCTTCCACCAGATCGTAGACCGCAAGCAAGGCCCGCAGCCTGGCGCGATACAGCTCGGTGATTTCCGGAATCCCTACCGGATCGTCCGGGTCTTCCGACAAGCGCGGCAACGCCCGGATATGTGATGGCTTGTCGGAGACATCCTCCTCGTTGAAGGACGGCGGGCGCGGGAGAGGCTCGTCGAGAAACGCACTGCGATGCCGCTCCGGGGCCTGTGGATGCCCTACGGAGTTGAGGTCCAGGTTGGATTGGGCATCGTTCTGGTTGCGCCACTGCCAGGGCGCCTGGAATTCCGTATGCGGTCCCACCGGCATGATCTCGAGGAAGAACGGCCCGGGTGCTTGCGCACGCTCCCGGATGAAGGCCTTGGCTCGCTCCGCCAGCACGTCTGTCTGATACTCGCCGGCGAAGTACGGCACCGGCACACCGTTGTCATTGAGCATGAACTCGGTGTAGCGGTAGGCCCAGGGGTCAGCCGTGCCCTGCCAGTCGTCCCAGCCCGGAGGGATTTCGAGGCCGGTCGTTCCCAGGTCCTCCCAGATCCGGCCGTATCCGTTCAGGTATTTGCCGATGTGCCCGGTGTAATAGCCAGCCTCCTGCAACCAGACCGGTAACGCGGTCTCGGCCCGGAGCCTGGTGTATCCGCCATGGGGCGGGACATTGGCTATCACCCCGCTGTTGCGGCCGTACTGCCCGGTCAGCATGGTGGCCCGCGAAGGACAGCACAGCGAGGTGCTGATGATGAAATTGGGGAAGGTCGTGCCGTGCACGCCACCGACAAGCTCGCTGGCGCGCCCCAAACGATCCATCTCGGCCAGGGTTT
>JBFIIN010000151.1:0-8118 GCA_041601225.1 Oceanococcus sp. | reverse complement strand
CCTGATATTTCCCGGTGTACGCGGCCACTCCCGTGTCGGTCCCGGCACGGATAGCCCCCATGCAGGTCAACTCATCGCCACCGAGGCTGGCAATCTGTTCCGGCGTCGGCTTGGCCCAGGCCGGCGCCACGCCGATCAGCAGCAAGCCGGATAGCCATAATCCCATCGTCTTGGTCACCTTGGTTCTCCCCCTGATTTGGTCTCAAGCTGCCAGCGCGTGGCCGTCGGCTTCGAGCAATCCCGCCGCAACGGCAGGCTGACAAAAAAAACGGACAAAGTCCGCCTGAATATGCGCAATCACCGTCTCATGCGGCTCACGCATCCGTGCCAATACCCAATTGGCCAACCGCGTCTGTTGCAGGGCCAGCAGCATCCGGGCCTGCTCGAAAGCAACCCCAGGCACAAAAATCCCCGCCCGCGAGCCCCACTCAAAGAGCTGGCTCATCAAGGCCAGACCACGCTCCCACAGCTGCTGCTCGGCCGCACTGGGACGAGTGGCCGTGTCAAACCAGAAGCGCCCATCCTGCAACTGCATACGCAGATAGTTGGGATGCTCCAGCAAGTAGCCAACCTGCGCGCGCAGGAGCTCAAGCACCCGCGGCAAACCGCCATCACCGGCGAATCCCGTTTGCCCCGCATCCGCCACGCGAGCGAACATCTCCCGGTCCCGATCCACCAGGATCTGCCGGTACAAATCCTGTTTGCCCGGATAGATTTGATAGAGGGTCGCCAAGGAAATTTCGGCCGCATGGGCAATGTCCTGCATGCGCGTGGCCGCGAAACCCTGGTCGGCAAAGAGCAGTTCGGCAACCTGCAAAATGTGCGCGCGGTACAAGGCATCACGCGCGGCACGCAGCGACCCTCTTTTCTTGATTCTGACGGCGGCTCCTGACACGGCGCAGTCGGCTCCTCGATGGTTCTGACGATTGCAGCTTGACTTATACAGTAATATGTCGTCAACTTTGAGTAACCGTAATTACATATTCAGAATTTTGGTTACTGAAGACTCAGATGCCGAGCCGTTGAGCGCCCCGGAATGCTATGACTTCGTCGTCGTCGGCGCCGGTTCGGCGGGCTGCGTAGTCGCGGGGCGGCTCGCGGAGGCGAATCGGGGTTCGGTCCTGCTCCTGGAAATCGGTGACCCGGCCACAGCGCACCCCGAAACGCTCAGCGCCGACGGCTTCAAGGACGCATTCGCCAACGACGACGTGATGTGGCATCGCATGAGCGAGCCGCAGGACGGCTGCGGGCGGCGCCGCCTCTATGCCGGATCCGGGCGGGTGGCCGGTGGCAGCGGTGCGGTTAATGGCATGGTGTACACCCGCGGTGATCAGGCCGATTTCCGGAACTGGCCTGAAGGCTGGTCCTGGGATGATGTTGCGCCGGTCTACGCGGCCCTGGAAAGCCGCATCACCCCCCAAACCCGCAGCGCCACGCGCTTTTCGGAGCGCTGTGTGGCGGCCGCGCTGGCCTGTGGATTCCAGCGCAAGGATGGCCTCAATGATGGCGATCTGGCGGACTTTGTTGGCTACAACGCCATGAACTATCGCGCGGGCCAGCGCAACAGCTCATATCGCCAGTTTGTGCGGGACCGCGAGAGTGTGGGCCTCAGCCTGATCTGTCGGGCCCGGGTCCGCCGCTTGCTGTGCGATGACAAGGGCCGGGCCTATGCGGTGGAATGCCTGATCTCGGGACAGGCGCACCTCTTTGAAGCCCGCCAGGAAATCGTGCTCTGTGCCGGCGCACTGGAAACGCCAAGGCTCTTGCTGCTGTCGGGAATTGGACCGGGCGCTCACCTCGCCGAACTCGGCATTCCTCTGGTTCATGACGCCCCGGGAATTGGGAACAATCTTCAGGATCATCCCAATGTCTGTCTGTTTTATCGCTCGCGGGCTGCGGTGGACTTTGCCTATCCACAGCTTTACGGTTTCGCCCGCGCCGGATCCAGCGCCAAGCTCACCGGTCCGGACAGCTGCTATGTGTTTTACGCGGCGCCGGCATCGATTCGCCAGTCCATGCAGCGGATGCTGCCGATCATTCTGCTACCGCGCAGGCTGTATGAGCGCGTGGCACTGCGCCAGCTGATCCGCAAGCTGATTGATTTGGCCTTTGCGCTGCGCCCTGTGCAGCGGTTTGTTGACCGGCTGTTCGGCATCGTAGTCATCCTGGGCAAGCCGCAATCGCGGGGACGGATACGCCTGAGTTCGGCCGATCCGGATGCCCCCGCACGGATCGATCTGGCCTACTATCAGGACGAGACTGATCGCCAGACGATGCTGGCTGCCCTGGCCCGCGCGCGTACAATCGCCGCCAGCCCCCCCCTCCGTGAGGTCGGCGCGCACCCGTTGAGTGCAGGCGGCCGTGCACGCTCCGCAAAACAAATCTGGGCCTGGGTCCGGCGGGCGACAATGACGACCTTTCATTACTGCGGCACCTGCCGTATGGGCACCGACGATGCCAGCCCGGTAGACCCGCAACTTCGCCTCAAGGGCATCCGCGGCCTGCGCATCGCCGATGCCTCCGTGATTCCGGAAATTCCGGTATCCGCGCTCAATGCGCCCAGCATGATGATTGGCTACCGCGTCGTCGATTTCATTTTGGCCGATCAGGAAACCTCCGCATGAGTACCGCAGCAGTCTCCCTGACCGAAACCCAGGCCTGGATCGATTGCCACAATCCCGCCACCGGCGAACATCTCGGGCGTGTGGCGGCCTGCGCTCCGGCCGCCGTCCCCGCCATTGTTGCGCGCGCAAAGCAGGCCCAGCGCGCCTGGGCCCAGAGCAGTTTCAAGCAGCGCCGGGCCGTGCTGGGTCAACTGCTTGACCAGATTCTGGATCAGGCCGACGATTTGGTCGAGGCCGTCGTACTGGACAGCGGCAAGACCCACGAGAACGCGCTGCTGGGCGAGATCATGACGGTCTGCAACAAAATTCGCTGGCTGCTGAAATCCGGTGAAAAGCATTTGCGCCCCGAGCGGGTGCCGAGCGGAATCCTGCTACACAAACAGGGCCGCATTGAATACCGGCCGCTGGGCGTGGTCGCCTGCATCGTCCCCTGGAACTATCCGTTCCAGAACATCTTTGGTTCGCTGGTTGCCCCCCTGATGGCGGGTAACGCCGTCATCATCAAGGCTTCGGAGATGGTGGCCTGGTCCACCCAGCGCTTCCAGAAGCTGCTGGACACGGCCCTGGTGGCGAACGGCTTTTCGCCAGACACCGTGCAGATCATCAATGGCCATGGCGAAACGGGCGCGGCGCTGGTCGCAAGCCAAGTGCAGAAAATTCTGTTCATTGGCTCAGTGCCCAACGGGCGGCGCATCATCGCCGGCAGCGCGCCGGGGCTCACGCCCACCGTCATGGAACTCGGCGGCAAGGACCCGCTCATTGTCTGTGATGACGCCAATCTGGAACAGGCCGTGCATTCGGCCCTGGGCGGCTGCTTCATTAATCTGGGACAGAACTGCGTGGCCTCGGAACGCATCATCGTGCAGGCCGGGATCTACGAAGCCTTTGTCGCCGAGGTCGTGCGCCTGGGGGCGGCCTTGCGGCAGGGGGTTCCCGAGCGACCCGGCCAGCGCGATGTCGGGGCCATCACCTCGCCCCTGCAGATCCAGGTCATCGACGAGTTGGTGCGCGATGCCCTGGCGCAGGGCGCACGCGCCCTGATCGGCGGCTCTCTGCCTGACCAGGCGGCCGGCAACTTTTATCCGCCAACGATCCTCGTGGACGTGCGACCCGAGATGCGCATTGCCAGGGAAGAGGTCTTCGGGCCGGTCATGACGATCATGCGGGTGACGGATGACGCCGAAGCGGTTGCCCTGGCCAATGCCAGCGACTTTGGCCTGCATTCCTCCGTGTTTTCCGGCGACCGCCAGCGGGCCGAGTGGATCGCCGATCAGCTGGAGGCCGGGGCAACCTGCATCAACGACTTCGGCATGTGCTATCTGAATCAGAATCTACCCTTCGGTGGCGTGAAACAGTCCGGCTTCGGGCGGATGAACGGCCGCGACGGCCTGCGGGCTTACACCAATGCCAAAGCCGTACTCAGCGATCGGTTTTGGTTCCAGATTCCGCCCAAACTGTATCCCGTCAAGCCCGGCGATTACGCCCGGGCCCGCGCCACGATTCGCCTGCTTTTTGCCCGCCGCTGGCGCGCCAGGCTACGCGCCTTGTTCATCCTGCTGCGTGGAGACCAGTCATGAGCGCAACATTCATCGCCCTCTGGATCGGATTGCTTGCCTGGTCGGGCCTGTTGATGGCCGGACTCAACTGGGCCGCAACCTCGGAACGCTATGGCAAGTACCGCGTACGGACCCCCGGAAAAAACAACATCCCGCCGGATCGCAAGCTGATCAACACCACACTGAACAATCTGCTGGCCTTGCTGATTTTCGTCAGCTTCCTGATCTACCGCGGCGAAGCGAGTCTGTATCCGCAATGGCCAGGCGCCGCACACTTCCTGGGTGAAACCTTCGCCGTACTCCTGCTCTACGACCTGGCCTACTACTTCTATCACCGCGGCATGCATCATCCGCGCATCATGAAGGCCATCCACGGCGTGCATCACAAGGTGCGCTTTCCAACCGCCAGTGAAAGCATTTATCTGCACCCGCTGGAGCAGATTGGCGCCCTTGGTTTGCTGCTAGCAGCCATTAGCCTGCTGGGTCCGATCAGTGAATACTCGTTCCTGGCCATGTTCTTCATCTACTCCAGCGCCAACATCATCGTGCACGCCAATATCATCCTGCCCCACCCAGCTTTCCGGCTGTTCAATTTCTGGGTGCAGAAGCACGACATTCATCACGACAAGTTCAGATACAACTACGCTTCAATTTTTCCCTTCTGGGACCAAGCCTTTGGCACATTCAAATAGGGCCGACATATGAAGACTCGCAATATCCTGGTCACGGGCGGCTGTGGTTTTATCGGCAAGGCGTTGACCGAAGGCTTCATCGCTCAGGGCCACAAGGTCACGGTGCTGGACATGAGTCCCGAGCCACTCGCCCAGGGCGCCGCCTTTGCGCGCTGTGACATCCGCGACCGACAGGCGGTAATCGACGCCTGTGCCGGCATGGACAGCATTATTCACAATGCCTCGATAGTACACACGGCCCACAGTCGCGCAGAGGATGTCTGGGCGATCAACCATCAGGGCAGCCTCAACATCATCGAAGCCTGCAAGGTTCACGCGATCCCGCGACTGGTATACATCAGCTCGGCCAGCGCCGTGTATGAAGGCTCCGACATCGAAAACGGCGATGAGTCACTGCCGTATTCGCGCATCTCCCAGGCCCCGTACGCGGACAGCAAAATTCAGGCCGAGAAAGACACGCTGGCCTTTTCCGGCAAGCAGGCGACCCAAACCTGCGCCATCCGCCCCCATGTGGTCTTCGGCCCGGGCGATCAGCGTTTTATTCCCGCCATTCTGCAAAAGGCCGAACAAGGAAAATTGACGCGCGCCATAGGTAACCGGGACAAGCTGTCGGACTTCACCTACATCTCCAATCTGGTCGATGCCGTGGTGGCGGCCGAAGACCGCCTGGAGCCGGGCTCCGCGGTATGCGGACAGGCCTATTTCGTAACCAACGGCGAGCCGCTGGCCTTCTTTGATTTCATCGAACAGTTTCTATGTGAACTCGGGCACCCGCCGATCCGGGGCAAAGTGCCGTATTGGCTGGCCTACGGCGTCGCAGCCCTCGCGGAAGGGTTCGACACGCTCAAAGGCGGGACCCTGAACAAAGAAAACGGGCTGACCCGCTTTGCGGTGCGCTACATGGTCACACACCATTATTTCAATATTGCCAAGGCCAGACGCGACTTGGCCTGGGCGCCGCGCATTTCCTTGCGCGAGGGCCTACAGCTGACCATCGCGGCGCTGCCTGAGCACCACCGCCTGCGCGCCGCCTGAAGCCAAGCGTGTCCGGGCGTCCGGCCATCCCCGCAACAGCGGCGGGGGCGGCTGCGACCGGAATTGCGCCCAGGAGTGTGGGCAGAAGGAACCGATGAGCCGAGGCAACAAGCCGGGCTAGCAGTCCGTCGGACTTACCATGATCTACTGCGATTTTCTCTACCTGGCCGCTTGCTCGGCGCTCCTTCGTGAAATAGTTCGACTCTTTCCCTCAGAATCGCCCAGCAATCGCCTCAGGCAGCGAAAATCTCGCGACGATCGGGCAAGTCCGACAGACTGCTAGCGCGCCTTTCCGGCGCGCCGGCTCAGCCCGAACAGCGCAAATAGCGTCAGCAGCGCCAAGGCCCAGCCCAGGGCTCCAGAGCCACGGGTATTGCGCGCCGGCACCGATATGACCGGTTGCGCGGGCTGAGTGGGTGGTTCTGGTGAAGCGGCATCAAGCAGAGGCTCTGGCGGAGCGGGCAGCGTGACCGCAAATACATCGACCGCCTGCCGGCCCAGGTCCGAGGTCGCACCGTAATAGGTAAAGCTGCCATCGGAGTTCTCGTCGAAAGCGAAAATCGCCGATGTCCAGGTCGCGGCCCCCTCCGGTACCCACCATGCCGTTTCCTTCCATTCGAAACTGCCATCGGGGTGCTCGATGTAGTCGACCACCTGGGTCCCCTGGGTATACCAGCCCATAAACAGACGATTCTGTCCCGGCATCTGCTGGAACACGTGCGCAGTGCACATCGTCGCCTGCGCCACTCGCGGTGTCGCACGGAAAATGGCCTTGTCACCGTCTGGCGTGCGCGCATAGGCCACATCAGCGGCGACTGCGAGCTCCTCGGCCACCTGCGTGGCCGGATCCCCCGGGAAGCGCGTGTGCAGGCGGTCCACCGCGTAGGCGTGAATCCCACCATTACCCACGTCATCGTCCGAATTCGAGCCCGGTATCGGGCAGCCCGCGTCGGGCGGCAGCAGGCCGCCGCCGCGCTCATCCGTAACCAGCAGGAAACGCCGCGAATGGGTGAGCTCGGCTTCGTGTGAAATGTCGATGTCAACACTCGGCGCGCGACCCGCCGTCGCGGCATGGTTGATGAACCCAACCAGCTCCACCCCTTCGAGCGATGGTCGGCCGAGCTCACGCCAACCGTCATTCGAAAGAATTTGCCCGCCCGCGGCATTCACGCAGTCGGTCACCATCGCGCCGGTTGCGTATAAGCCCTCGGCATTGGAGACACTCTCGCGTACGGTGCAGGGCAATGCCGTGCCGCGCGGAATATCGTCCGTGTAGTCGTCGGGCGTGCCATTGTCATCAAAGGCTCCGTTTAGATCGAGCACAATGGAGGCGTTAATGCTGGCACAGGTCAGCCAGCCATTGGGATGCAATTCAAGCTCATGACAGCCAGAAACGCTCGATGTGTAAGTGCCGCGGGCCCATTCCGGATGGTGTTGAAAGCGATACACCTGCGGACGACAGGCCTCACGTTTGCTCTGTACATCGGTTCCCGCGGGGAAGTTCATACAGCTCGACAGGTCGACCAGCTCGAATCCGTCCTGCGAACCATCCGAACTCGACACGTAGGCAATATGGGAACGCTGGGGATCGACATTGACCGTATGCGCCTCGCCGAAATGGCTGGTCAGACCGATCTCCACAGGCGCTGCGAGATCGGTGATGTCGACGATCTCCAGGCCACCGGCCGGCTGATCGAAGTTCGGCAGGCCGGCCGAGATCTGATCATGGCAGCGCCCGGGCCCATCGGTGGCGTCGAGCAGCAACTGGGGTTCGCGCGTGTCAGCCAAACCGCCCCAGTTCGTATTGAACAGCACATTACCCTTGGGGGTGACTTCAACATCGTGTTGCAACGCCGTGGCCTGGCCGGGGTCGGTCACGCAGGACGCCGATGGAAAGGCGGATACATAGGACGGACTCAGCACACCATCAACGGTCAGCCGAAAAATAGTTTGACCGCCGTCGTTGGCCCCGATTGCGATGGTGCCAGCCGCGACATACAGATCACCATCGGCTCGAAAAAAATCAAGGTCTGAATGCGGATTGCCGCTATCCAGGGAGGTAATGACCTCCCAGACCGCCCCATCGCCTCCAGAGACGGCCGTCGTGGCCGTGGGCGCATTGGTCACGCCAGCGTTCAAGACCGGGTGATCGGCACGCGCCGCCGTGGCGACCAGCGCCAGCGCGGCGACGCCCAGTATCTGGGCCAGGTG
>JBFIIN010000150.1:0-8153 GCA_041601225.1 Oceanococcus sp. | reverse complement strand
GTTCCGCGTGTCATTGATGCGCGACGTCAGCACGGTCTATCGCTACGCACCGGGCAACCCGATGGGCACGGCCCCGTCGGCCGGCCTGGGCCTGGCCAGCGACGGCAGCCTGCTGGTCAACACCAGCGCCGGTATGGATCCTGGCCTCGGCGGCGTATTTCGCCTGAGCACCGGAGGCTCGCCCACCCCGCTGGCGGCCTTTGGCCCAGTCAACGGAGAAGATCCACGTGGCCGACTGCTGGAAGCCAGTGATGGCAACTTTTATGGCACCACGCGCAGCGGCGGGACCTATGGCAAAGGCGCGGTCATTCGTCTGAGCGGGGACGGCAGCAGCCTGACCGCACTGGCGCATTTCGACGGCAGCAACGGGGCCTTTCCAGAGGCCGGACTGGTCGAGGGCAGTGACGGCAACTTCTATGGCACTACCAGCGAAGGCGGTGCCAACAATCTGGGCACCGTGTTCCGGGTCACGCCCGCCGGCACATTGACGGCGACGGTGCATTTCGACGGCAGCAATGGCAGCGACCCTCAGGCTCCGCTCATGCGCGCCGCCGATGACCGGCTCTATGGCACCACTGCCGGTGGCGGCAGCAGCAGTTTGGGCACGATCTTTCGTCTGAGCGCCGATGGCAGCGGCCTGACCACCTTGCAGAACTTCAGCGGCGCGGCCACTGGCAGTACGCCGCTGGCGGGCCTGATCGAAGCCGCCGACGGCAATTTCTACGGCACCGCCTCGGCTGGCGGCAGCAATGGGTTTGGCACCGTGTTCCGGCTCAGCGCCGATGGCAGCACGCTGACCACGCTGGTGCACTTCGTATCCAGCAATGGCAGCGAACCGCATGCCCCGCTGCTTCAAGCTGGCGATGGCCAGTTCTACGGGACCACCAAGCGCGGCGGCAGCGGCACTCAGGGCACCGTGTTCCGCATGGCGCCGGACGGCAGTCTGACCACCCTGGCGAATCTGGCGAGTCCCGGGCCGTTTTTCCCCCTGGCCGGTCTGGTCGAAAGCATCGACGGCAACTTCTATGGAACCAGTTCGGGCGGCGGCACCTCGGGGGCCGGCACGATGTTCCGCATGACGCCGGCCGGGACTGTGACCGTGCTGGTGAACTCGCACGACAGCTATGGCTCGAATGCCGTGGCCGCGCTGATCCAGGGCCGCGATCTCAATCTGTACGGGACCACCCCGACCGCAATCTCCGCGCCGTTTCAGGGCACCCTGTTCCGCCTGAATGTCGCCCCGGAATTCGACTACGGCGATGCGCCCGACCCCGCCTACGCCACGCTGCTGGTCTCGGACGGCGCGCGCCATATCATTGGCGGGCCGAAGCTGGGCGCACTGATTGATGCCGAAACGAACGGCCAGCCCAATGCAACCGCGACCGGCGATGACGTCGACGCCGGCGGCAATGACGAAGACGGCGCCGTGTTTACCGCCCTGGACCCCGGCACCATGGCCAGCGTGGACGTGACCGTATCCGGCGCGCCCGGCCTGCTGGATGGCTGGGTGGACTTCAACCGCGACGGCGACTGGAGCGATACCGACGAACAGATCTTCACCGACCGCCCGGTCGCCATAGGCACTACCGCCCTGAGCTTCGCCGTACCCGGCGGCGCCAGCGGCGGGACCAGCTTCGCCCGCCTGCGCCTGTCCAGCGCTGGCGGAACGGCAGCCACCGGCCTGGCCATTGATGGCGAGGTCGAGGACCATCAGGTCACCATCTCCGGGCCGGACCTGACGCCGGACCCCTTTGGTTTTCTGGATCCCAGTGATGTCACCCCCAGCACCGTGGTGGAATCCAATACCTATGGAATCACGGGGCTGGGTGGCTGCGCTCCGCTGGCGGTCAGCGGCAGTGGTGGTGGCAGCGGCCATCAGTTCCGCATCGCCGGCGGTTCGGGCTGGACCAGCGCCATGAATCTGTGCGTGCAGAACAACGATGTGGTTCAGGTCCGCCATACGAGCGCGGCGGCGGGCAGCGCCAGCACCACCACGACGCTGTGCATAGGCCCGACCGCCACCGAGGTGTGTGAGGATTTTGTCAGCACCACGGCGGCGGCGGTCGACACGACGCCGGACGCCTTCGGTTTTGAGTCGATCAGCGAGACTCAGGCCAATGTCTGGGTGAATTCTGCTTACATTACCCCGAGCGGTTTTTCCGCGGCGGTGGCAGTGACGATCAGCGTCGGCTCGGAGTTTCGCATTGGTGGCGCGAATTGGGCCACCACGGGCAATTTGAGCCCCGGTGAAGCGATTCGGGTCCGTCATCCCGCGGCCACCACGGGCGGCCAGACCACCGTGACCACACTGAGCCTGGGCGGCGTGGCGGGAAGCTTCAGCAGCACGACCGCGGCGGGTGCCTCCAGCAGCAATCCTCCGGTCGACGAATTTGTGTTCGCCGATCTGGGCAATGCGCCGATCAATACGCGGGTGAAGTCGGTGGCGCAGCGCCCGCGGGGATTCGTGGGTCCCCAGGCGGTGACGGTCAGCGGGGGACATGTCAGAATTGGCTCGAATCGCCGGTGGGTCAGCAGCGGCACGTTCAATCCGGGTGACCGGGTGATTCTGCGCCACACCACGGCCAACGGCCCCAATCTGAGCACGACGACGACCCTGACCATTGGTGGGGTGGAAGCCACTTTCACGAGTACCACCGCGCCCTAGAACCACCTGGGCGGGTGCGGGTTCGATTCAGGCTCTGCACGGCTTTGCGTGCGCTTCGGGCCGCGGTGATCTGGTCTTTTGAGTTGTGTATGCGCCGCATGCTGCGGGCGCCCTGAAACAAGGGCGCCTGGGCGCGTGCGTGGCCCGGGCCGCCGAGAATGCGGAGCCGCTCATGCTCAGCAATCGGCTTGACGAATCCATATTTGCGCATAGAATGCCAAATATGGATTCCAAGCTTGTCGATCAGGCCCGCGCTGCGTTGCGCCGCATTGCCTATCCCCTGGCGCGCATCTTGCTGCGCTACGGCGTGAGCTTTGATGAGTTTGCCGCGATTGCCAAGCAGGCCTATGTCGAGGTGGCGGCCCGCGATTTCAGTCTGACCATGCGGCCGGCAAGCAAATCGCGAATTGCCCTGCTGACGGGCTTGAATCGGCGCGAGGTGGCTCGGGTGCTGGAGTCGGCTGGCTCCGACGGTGCCGATCTGGCACGTTTCAATCGGAGCGCGCGGATTGTGTCCGGCTGGTTTCGGGACGCGGATTTCCCCAATGCCGGCTTGGCCGTGGACGGCGAGCATCCGAGCTTTGTGAGTTTGGTGAAGCGCTACGGTGGAGATATTCCCGCCAAGGCCGTGTTGCGCGAGTTGCTGGCCTCCGGGGCTGTTCGGGAGCAGGGTTCGGGTCTGGGGCTGGTCGCTGAGGGTTACGTGCCGGCTGCGAGCGAGACCGACAAGCTCAGCCTGCTGGGAACGGACGTCGGAGCGCTGCTGGCGACTATCGACAACAATCTTGCAAATCCACACAAGGCATTGTTCCAGCGCAAGGTCAGCTTCGGGCGATTGTCGCCGGCCGGCGTCGAGTGCCTGCTGGCATTCGCCGGGACCGAGGGCCGGCAATTGATCGTTGAGCTCGATCAGAAATTAGCGCCGTTCGATCAACCCGAAGGCGAGAAGGGCCAGTGCGCTGGTCTGGGGATGTACGTATTTGTTGAAGATTCACAGGAGGGCGATAGGCCATGAAGGGGCATCAAACGAAGATTTTCTGGCTGGGACTGTTGCTGTTGGGGCTCGCTGCGGGCTGCAACGGTAGCGGGAGCAGTCGCGCCGATATTACCGGCACCGGTGACGGCGAAACTGCCAGCGATGACGGCGAAGTGCAGGGATTCGGCAGCGTAATCGTCAATGGGACACACTACGAAACAAATGCTGCGACGGTAATCGAGGTCGATGGGCAGCCTGCAACCGAGGCGGACCTGGCGCTGGGCATGATGGTGTCGGTGGATGTGCCGGCGGCCGACCTGGGCCGCGATGGAGCCATCGCCAGACGTATCGTGTTCCGTTCGGCGTTGATCGGCCCCATCGACGCGATCAGTGGCGATACGCTGACGGTCATCGGCGTGCAGGTGCATACGGATGCCCTGACGCGCTTTTTTGATCTCGAGCGCAATCCTGTCACCCTGGCCAGCTTTGCCACCGGTGACACGGTGCAGATCAGTGGTCTGAGACGCTCGGATGGCGGGCTCACCGCCACATTTGTACGGCAGACGCCGCCGCGGGATTCCTCCGGTCTGGTGGTGCGGGGGCGCATCAGCCAATTCAGCTCGGCCAGCATGCGTTTCATGCTTGGCGATCTGCTGGTGGATTATTCGGCGGCTGCGTCCATCGAAACCATCGATCAACTGGAAAACGGTGACTTCGTCGATGTGCGCGGACGCCCCGCCGGCGGGCAATTCATGGCCAGCCGGGTGACCGAACTGCGAGATGCGCAAGGTGGTGACAATAGCGATCGTCCCGAACGCGGCGGGGTGCAGGGTCAGGTCCATGACATCGATCCATCGAGTGCCTGTCCGAATCTGCGGTTCTTCGTCAATGATCAGGCGGTCGCGGTCAATTCCAGCACCCGTTTCGACGGGGGCGCCTGCGGGGACATCGCGGATCAACGCCGGGTCGGTGTCATCGGCCGGTTTGCCGACGCTGGGTCCCTGGTCGCAGAGGGTTTGGTCTTTGCACCGGAAATCGATGCGGCCCTGCTGGCCCCTGTGCAATCCATCACGTTCAGCGACAATTTCGGTCGCCAATGTGTCCTGCGGGTGCTCGGTGATCTGGACGTCATCGTGAGCAGCAATACCCGTCAAGCGGCGGCCCCGCCCCGTGACAGCTCGGGATCCGCCGGGCCGCGCGGCCTGGGCTGCGGGGAAGTCCGCGTCGGAGATTTCATTCACAGCGCGGGAATATACGATCCCCAGACCAATCTGTTCGAGGCGGCGATTCTGCTCGGAGCCGGACCCAGTGAGCGCATGGGGCCATTCCAGAACCTGGCGGCTGCCGGGGGGCGGGTGAGCGCAAAAGATGAATTCGGACCGAGTTTCACGGTCCTTGGAACGCGCATTCTGACCAGCAATGACACCGACTTCGGTGAGGATCAGTTCGCAGCCCGCTTTTTCCTCAATCTGAATGTGGGCGAATTCGCCGGCGGAATCGGCGAGTTCGATGGTGTGGACACGATCCAGGCCTTTGCGGTCCGGCGCGGTTTCGATTACCGGTTCGAGGAATAGTAGGGCGGCAGCGTCGCGATAGGGTCTGCAAGCAGGCTGATCGACCGCCATCGACCGAAATTCGCGGTCAAGGACAGGAAGCGCGCGACGCCTGGCGAGGCGCCGTGCGCTTCCGCGGCATCGCGGTCTGTCTGGCGCAGCCGGGTTCCTCTGAGAGCGATGTGGGACAATGCCGCCCCGGCTTCGGCGATTCGCCGTGCCAGCGGAGCGTGGCGGGAGAAACCCGGCTGCGCAGCGTGTGATGGAGACCTGAGGATGATTCGATCTGTTTTCCTGGCGACCGGCGCCTGGTTGCTGGCGGCCTGCGACAGTGGAGATCTGCCCGCCGGCGATCCTGGTCTGGAGCCGGCCGTTTTTACGGCCCGTCTCTCCGAACCGGTCTACGAAGTCCACCATGTCGAATCCGTGGGTGGCGCGCGGATCCGGGTGGAAATTCTGCGCGATGCGGCGCAGCCGACTCAGGCGGTGCTCCTGACCTATAGCCCCTACAACACCTTGGGTGAGCCGCGACCGGCCGAAGATGGTCTGGCCGCGGAGTTCGCTCCGCTGGGTATCGCGCGTGCGGTGGCAGACGTGATAGGCACGCGCGGCTCCACCGGTTGCTGGGATTATGGCGGTGGACTGGAGCAGCAGTCCGGCGTGGATGTCGTCAACTATCTGGCCGCACTGCCCTGGTCCAATGGCCGGGTGGGCATGATCGGCGGCTCTTATGACGGCACGACCGCGAACATGGTGGCGTCGGCCGCTCCGGAGGCGCTCAGGCTGATCGTCGCTGAAGCCGCGATCAGCCACTGGTATGGCTATGCCTACCGGCAGGGGGTGCGCTATCTGGTGAATTCCGAAGCGCCGGCAGACGAGGGCTTCGACACTCCGCTGGCCTTTGATGTGGGGTTTGGTGACACCGTCGCGCTGGATCCGCAGGGCGACTATTTTCTGGACACGGTGCTGGCGCGGGCGGCGGAATGCGGAGCCATTGAGCACAGCAGCCAAGCTTACAATCGCTCGCCGGATTACAACGGCTTCTGGATGCAGCGTGATTATGCCGCCAACGCCGCCGACTGGCGCGCAGCGGTGCTGCTGAGCCACGGCTGGCGGGATTACAACGTCAAGGCTGATGAGGCGCTGCGCTTGTGGCAGCGCTTGCGCCTTGATGATCCAGCCACGCCGGCGCTGGACGGGGTTCCAGACATGCGCTTGTTTCTGACTCAGGATCGGCACAGCAGTGCCGACGACTATGCGGAATTCGTGGCCTTGCGCCATGACCTGATCCGGGCTTATCTGCTGGACGATGCCGAGGCCCGCGCTCGGCTCGACGCCGATCCTTTGCGCGTGACCAGTCGTGGCACCGGGGTGGAGCGGCGCGACACCGCTTTTCCGTTCACTGGCACCCGCACCCTGGACTTGTTCGTCAACCGTTTTTACGTGCAGGATCTAGACTGCGTGCCGATCTGCGTGCCCGGCCCGGGCACCGGAGAGATCGGAACGCTGGAGCCCGTGAACCGTTACTCAGGTAGCGAGGGCATGGACAGGCCGGGCGCCTGGAATACCCAGGCCGGCTGGCTGGACGTGCCGTTGACCGCGGAGGACCACAGCCGCAGCGATCCGCTGAATGATGGCTCCGGCATTGCCGGCGAGGATGCACTGCCGGGCGGCCAGGGCTATGTGACCCTGTATTTCGAGTCCGCGCCCTTGGAGCGAGCGATCGAGATCGCCGGTTCCGCGGTGCTCGACGGCTGGTTCCAGAAAATGACCGCCACGGCTGAGGGCACGGTGACACCCTTGTTGATCGAAGTCGCTGCGGACGGCAGCACGCGGACCCTGCAGCGGGGTTTCGTCAACCTGGACTATGCGCAGGGTCTGGACATGGCGCGGCCGCAGGCGGGGTGGCTGAACGCGCGCGTCGAATTCCTGCCCAGCCATGTGCGCGTTGCAGCGGGCTCCCGGCTGGCCCTGCTGGTGCAGTCCAGCAATGCGCTGTGGGCGTTGCCGGGTACGGCGCAGGGGTTGATGTCTATCGGCTTCGGGCCTATCGATGGTTTGACCGCAGCGGGTTCGCGGCTGCAGGTACCCTATATCGAGCTTGAGTCTGCCCGGCGCTGAGGGTGATCGGTATGCCTGTGGAGCGGCTATGCCGGACGATGCCGGCTGAACATTTCCATCGCCCAGCGGATTGCCGGGTGGGCCGCGTATTCAGCGAACAGCGCATCCAGCGCGGGCGGCATCGGCTCGGGCCGGCGCATGTCGGCGTGGCCTTGCCGAAATATCGGTGACAGCAGGCTGGCGGTGGCCAGGTCGGCCACGCTGAACGCGGAGCCCGCCAGATAGCCCGTGGCGGCAACCGCGGCCGCAATCTCGTCGAGCAAGGTGGCGACGTCGCGGCGCGCCCGCGCGAGGTTGTCTGCGGTCACGCCGTTGGCCTTGACGATCAGGCCCCGGGCACGCCTGAGCATATGGCCGTACAAATACCGCAATGCGGGGTTCAGGTCGCGTCCGAACATCCGGGCCGCATAGCGTGGCTGCTCGATGAGCACGCCCCAGACCAGGCTGCGGGTGGCGGGTCCAAGCTGCTCATCGACCCGAGCCTGCCAAGCCAAGGCCTGCTCACGCTCGCCGGGATCGGCGGGGTAAAGGGCGGGCTCGGGGAACAGCGTTTCCAGGCGGTCGATCAGGGCTGCAGAGCCGCAGACCACGTCGCCATCCACCTTCAGCACGGGCGTCTTGGTTTGGCCGGACAGTTTGCGCATGGGTTTGGCATGTGGCCCGGGAATCACGCCCACCCGGCGGTGCGGCGCATTCTTGTAGGCCAGCGCCCAGCGCGCCTTCTCGTTGTAGTGGGAGTACAGGAAGTGGTGCAGAACGAGTTCAGTCATGTTGCGCCCGGTGCGTCATGGTCGATGAGGGGCTTGGGCTATGCCGCTTTCCAGGTCTTGCGCTTCTC
>JBFIIN010000149.1:0-8209 GCA_041601225.1 Oceanococcus sp. | reverse complement strand
CCTTTTTCCGGAAGCCTGCAGGGCAACAACGAGGCGGTTGACTGGGCGCTCGCCTGGCAGACCGGCGGATCGCAGGCGGTGACGGAGAGCTACGTCAATCTGATTCCGACGCCTCAGGGCGGCACCCACGTGAATGGCCTGCGCACGGGATTGACGGAAGCCCTGCGCGAATATGCTGAAACCCGCAGCCTGCTACCGCGCGGCGTGAAGCTGGCGCCGGAAGATGTCTGGAGTGGCTTGAGCTTCGTGCTTTCCGTCAAGTTGGAAGAGCCGCAATTTGCCGGACAGACCAAGGAGCGCCTGAGTTCGCGCGAATGCGCGCCTTTCGTCTCGGGGGTGGTCAAGGACGCCACCAGTTTGTGGCTGCATCGTCATGCGGAGTCCGGTGACCAGCTCGCGCTGTGGGTCATCGGCAACGCCCAGCGCCGTTTGCGCGCCGCCAAAGCCGTAGTTCGCAAGCGGATCGTCAGCGGGCCGGCCCTGCCGGGAAAACTTGCTGATTGCGTGAGTACCGACCCGCAGCGCACGGAATTGTTTCTGGTTGAGGGCGATTCGGCCGGTGGTTCCGCCAAGCAGGCCCGCGACCGGGTATTTCAGGCCATCCTGCCGCTGCGGGGCAAGATTCTGAACACCTGGGAAGTGGACGCCGTAACCGCCATGGCATCGCAGGAAATCCATGATATTGCGGTCGCTCTCGGGGTCGATCCCGACAACGAAGACATTTCCGGCCTGCGCTACGGCAAGCTCTGCATCCTGGCCGATGCCGATTCCGACGGCCTGCACATCGCCACGCTGCTGTGCGCGCTGTTCCTGCGCCATTTTGCACCGCTGGTTGCGGCGGGGAATATCTACGTGGCGATGCCGCCGCTGTATCGCATCGATGTGGGCAAACAGGTGTTCTATGCCCTGGACGATTCCGAAAAGAGCGGAGTGCTGGATCGCATCAAGGCCGAAGGCCTGCGTGGCAAGGTCGCGGTAACGCGTTTCAAGGGCTTGGGCGAAATGAATCCGTTGCAGCTGCGCGAAACCACCATGGCGCCGGATACGCGTCGCCTGGTGCAATTGCAACTTGACGATATCGCATCGACCCATCAGCTCATGGACATGCTGCTGGCCAAGAAACGGGCATCGGACCGGCGCTCCTGGTTGGAAAGCAAAGGCGATCGCGCGATTCTCGATTGAGTTTTAAGCGCGGCGATTGGCACAGATGCGCCGCCGCGGTGTTGGCGGCCTACTTCAGAGACGACCCTAATGGCAGAAACCCTTGAATTGGAAGGCTTCGAGCGGCAAGCGCTGAAGACTTTCGCCGAGCAGGCCTACCTTGATTATTCGATGTACGTGATTCTGGACCGCGCCCTGCCGCATATCGGTGATGGTTTGAAACCCGTGCAGCGTCGCATTGTCTATTCGATGTCCGAACTGAGCCTGGGCCCGGGTGCCAAGCCGAAAAAATCGGCACGCACCATCGGCGACGTGATCGGCAAATTTCATCCGCATGGCGATTCGGCGTGCTATGAAGCCATGGTGCTGATGGCCCAGGACTTTTCGTATCGCTACACCTTGATCGATGGACAGGGCAACTGGGGCTCACCTGACGACCCCAAGTCATTCGCAGCGATGCGCTATACCGAGGCGCGCCTGGCTGCCTATGCGCAGGTGCTGCTGTCCGAGGTCGGGCAGGGTACCGTCGACTGGCAGCCGAATTTTGACGGCACGCTCAATGAACCCAGGGTGCTGCCGGCGCGCTTGCCCAATCTGCTGTTGAACGGCACGACCGGCATCGCGGTGGGAATGGCGACGGACATCCCGCCTCATAATCTGCGTGAAATTGGCTCGGCCTGCATGCTGCTGCTGGAAGATCCCGAGGCCGACCTTGATGCGGTCTGCGCGCTGGTGTTGGGGCCGGACTATCCGACCGCCGCCGAAATCATTACCCCGGCCAAGGATATCCGTGAGCTTTACCGTACGGGTCATGGGCAGATCCGCATGCGCGCCCGCTGGGAGCGCGAGGAAAACGGTGACGTGGTGGTGACGGCGCTGCCGCATCAGGTGTCCGGGGCTAAGGTCCTGGAACAGATTGCGGCCCAGATGCGGGCCAAGAAGCTGCCGTTGGTTGAGGATCTGCGTGATGAATCGGACCACGAAGAACCCACTCGGCTGGTGATCGTGCCGCGCTCCAACCGGGTGGATCTGGACGCGCTGATGGCGCATCTGTTCGCCACCACCGATCTGGAACGCAGCTATCGGGCCAATTTCAACGTCATCGGCCTGGATGGCCGGCCCGGTGTCCACGGCCTCGTTGAGTTGCTGAATGAATGGCTGGTGTTTCGCTATGACACCGTACGCCGCCGCCTGGAGCATCGTCTGGATCAGGTGCGGGACCGCCTGCACATCCTGGATGCTTTGCTGATCGCCTTCCTCAACATCGACGAAGTGATCGCCATCATTCGCACCGAGGATGAGCCCAAGCCGGTTCTGCGCCAGCGTTTTGAATTAACCGATGTGCAGGCCGAAGCCGTACTCAATCTGCGCTTGCGGCATCTCATGCGTCTGGAAGAGATGAAGATCCGCGGCGAGCAGGAGGAATTGGCGGTTGAGCGCGACAAGATCGAAAAAACCCTGGGCTCCAGGGCGCGCATGCGCAAGCTGATAGCCAGCGAGATCCGGGCCGATATCGAAACCTATGGCGACGAGCGGCGCTCGCCGATGGTGGAACGTGCCGAGGCCAAGGCTTTTGACGAATCGGACTTGACGCCCAGCGAGCCCATTACGGTCATTCTGTCGCGAGCGGGCTGGATTCGTGCCGGCAAGGGGCACGCCGTGGATCCGGAAAGCCTCAACTACAAGGCTGGTGATGAATTCCTGGCGGCGGCCGTCGGGCGCACGGGACAGCCGCTGGCCATCCTCGATTCCAGCGGACGCAGTTACAGCTTGCCCTCCCATGGCCTGCCGTCGGCGCGTAGCCTCGGAGAACCTCTCACCAGCCAGCTGAATCCCGTGGATGGTGCGGGTTTTGTTGGCGTGATCCTGGGGGCGGCGGATACTCGTCTGCTGCTGGGCTCGGATGCGGGTTACGGCTTTTGCGCGACTCTGGGTGATCTGCAGACCCGCAACCGGGCGGGCAAGGCCTGTATCAGCCTGCCGAAAGGCGCCGGGGTGCTGCCACCGCTGAGTTTGCACGGTGAAACCCGTTTGGCTCTGGTTTCCAACGCGGGGCGCTTGCTGGTCATGGACGTCGCCGAACTGCCGGAGATGCCGCGCGGAAAGGGCAATAAATTGATGCAGCTGCGTGGCGAGGAAAAAGTTGCCCACTGGGTCCTGGTGCCCGCAGCCGCTGTGCTGCGGCTGGAAGCCGGCAAACGCAGCTACACATTGAAGGGTGACGATCTCGAGGCTTTTTACGGGAAACGTGCTGGCCGTGGACAGAAGCTGCCCCGCGGCTTGCAGCGGGTGGACGCACTGCGGGTGGACCAGGTCTTGAACCCGGGCCCATCGGCCCCATTGTAGCCACTAGGTTTTCAAGGGTCCGCGCCCATGCGCACGCTTCTGTTCTTCGGCACCAACATAGCCGTTCTGGTCGTCCTGGCGGTAGTCGCCCGTCTGTTCGGCGTCGATCAGTATCTGTCCCAGAATGGGCTGAACATGACCATGCTGCTGATCTTTTGTGCCGTGTTTGGCATGGGGGGCTCGTTCATCTCTTTGGCTCTGTCCAAGACCATGGCCAAGCGCAGTGTCGGTGCGCGGGTGATCGACCGGCCCAGCAACGCGGCCGAAGCCTGGCTGCTATCGACCGTGCAACGCCAGGCCAATCAGGCCGGCATCGGCATGCCGGAAGTGGCGATCTACAACTCGCCGGATGTCAATGCGTTTGCGACCGGCATGAACAAGGACGCGGCCCTCGTGGCCGTGAGCACCGGCCTGCTCAACCGCATGCAGCAGGACGAGGTCGAAGCGGTCCTGGGGCATGAAATCAGCCATATCGCCAACGGCGACATGGTGACAATGACGCTGCTGCAAGGCGTCCTGAATACCTTCGTCATGTTTCTGGCGCGGGTCATTGGCAGCCTCGTCGATCGCAATTCGCGTGGTTCGGGCATGGGTTATTTCATCACCGTCATCGTGCTGCAGGTCGTGCTGGGATTTCTGGCCAGCGCCATCGTCGCCTGGTTTTCCCGGTGGCGGGAATTCCGCGCCGACGCCGGGGGGGCTCATCTGGCCGGGCGGCGCAAGATGATCGCGGCTCTGGAGCGCCTGAATTCCCGGCAGCCTGCCCCGGGTCAATTGCCCGAGGCCATGGCCGCGCTGGGCGTGGCTCCGGCTCTGGGTGGTGGCTTGCGTCGGCTGTTCTCGACCCATCCGCCCCTGGAACTGCGCATTGCGCGCCTGCGGGCCGAGGGCTGAGTTAACGCAGTGAAAAACGGGTGTCGGTGAGCGCGGTTTCCGGTTCGTGCACGTGGCTGCCCATGATGTAATTCACGCCCAGTTGCCATAGCCGCGCCATGGAATTTGCGTCCGTAATGCGCTCGGCGATTGTCCGGATCTTGTGTTGTCGTGCCGATTCCATGATCGATTCCAGCGGTTTGAGGTCCGCGCCCGATTTGCCGATGGTCTCGGTGAAGTCGGAATGGAGCTTGATGTAGTCGATGGGCAGCCGGGCCAGCAACTGCGGCGAATGCCGGGTGATGCCGAAGTGGTCAATGGCGATGCCCAGGCCCATTTCCTTGGCTTTCTTGGCCAGTGCCTGCGCTTTCTTCAAGTGATCCTGGAGCATGCGCTCGCGCAAGGTCAGCACCAGTTCACATTTGCCGGTGGGGTGCGCGGCCTGCTGTTCCTTGATCAGATTCAGGAGCGAACCCGCGTCCGACAGAGTCGCCTCGGATACGCGCACAAAGAAACAGGCCTCTTTGCGCTCTTTCGCCAAGGCCGAAAGACGGGAAATCGCGGTCGTCAGCACCCAGCGATCCAGGGCAGGCATCAGGCCCTGTTCTTCGGCGATCGGAATAAAATCGCGCGCCAGGATTTCATTGCCGTCTTCACCGATCATGCGCAGCAGTACATCGGAGGTCTGGCGCTCATCGCCAGTGAGGCTGGCGATGTTCTGAAACGCGAGATCGAAGCGATTATCCGCCAGTGCCTGCTTGATTCGCACCACCCATTGGTCAGCGGCTTTCTTGCGTTCGATGTCCTCGATGCGCGAGCCGGTGACCTTGATGCCGCCACCCCCGCTCTTTTCCAGTTCGCTGACCGCGCTGCGGACCAGGCGCAGGGTCTCCTCGGGATCTTCCTTGTCGTGCGGTAGTGGGTATACGACTGCGCTGGTGGTGATGCTGACCTCTTTTTCGTCAGCAGTGAAAATGTGACGTGCAACGCCCCGCTGAAAGCGGCGTATGGACTTGGTAACATCGTCGATATCATTGCGCCGCCCCAGCACCACCAACTCGCTCATGGAAAACTGGAAGACGCCATCGCTTTCAGCGGTGACCTCGCCCAGCAGGTGCCGCAAGGACAGAACCAGTTCTTCGGCGCCGATATAGCCGACGCGCTCTTCCAGGTGTCTGAAATCATCGACCCTGATAAACACGAGGGCGTCGATACCCGCACCGTTACTGGTCACGGCATCCAGGGCTTCGTAGAGCGCGCGACGGCTGATTGCGGAGGGCGGCGCGGCGGTGCGCGATGGCGCGCCGGGTTTGGGTAGCCCGGCGATTTCGATTGCCGGATCGCCCTCAATTTCGGTGCGGATGAGGCGCGCTTCCAGCGTGGCCACGCGGTCCTCAAAGCTCAGTGCGAATTCCAGGGGATCGCCGGGGTCCTTGCCCTTCAAACACAGTTTGACACGGTCCTTCACCCGGGCCTGGTCCGTACCAGCAATCAGATCCATCAAGGGCATCCCGGCCAGCTGATCGGCATCCTCGAGCCCGAGCATTGTCGCCAGGGCAGGGTTGGCGGATACGACGATTCCTTCCTGAACCTGAATCACGGGCTCATCGGAACTGCCCAGCAGGGCCGCATGGGTGGATTCGGCCTCCGCCAGCTTGATGCGCAGCGCGGCGTTGTCCCGCTGCAATTGATGAAAGTCGTACTCCCGCTGCAAGACCATGATCAGATGGTTCATGTTCGACATCGAAATCACGCCGCGCGCGCCCTTTTCGCTCGCGTCGGTCGACTGCTGCGGATCTGCGGATTCGCACAAGGTGATGATGGGGGTGCTGGGTTTGTTGCGAGACACTGCTTCGACGACTTCGAGCAGGCCCGTTCCGCGCATCGATTCGTCAAAAATGACCAACTCGATATCGGACTTGTTCAGGATGTCGACAAAGCTGTCCAGGCCCGGGGCCACGATCATGCGGACGGGGTGAGCGGAACTCCGCAACTGGTTTTCTATGTGCTTGGCATCATTCGGTGTGCTGGCGAGCACCAGAAATTCGCCCTTCATGGGCGAGCGACTTTTTGCGGCTTGATTCAAGAGATCTCCCCATCTCCCCCGACGGACATCTTGCGTGGCGCCCCGGGAATCTCCCGTACCAACTTGGGTACCAGATAACCCGGCAGGCGATTCGCGAGGCCGTCATGTATCGCAATCGCCCGTTCTTGCGGCAATGCGAAATGCGCCGCACCGGCCACCGGATCGAGCAGGTGTAGATAGTACGGCAAAACGTGGTTGTCGAGCAGCTTGAAGCTCAGCTCGCTTAGACATTCGACGGAGTCGTTGACGCCGCGCAGCAACACGGATTGGTTGAGCAGCAGCGCGCCGGTGCCGCGCAGCGCCATCAGGCCGGCAGCGACCTCCGCATCAATTTCGGCGGGATGGTTGCTATGAATCACCACAACCACCCGCATGTTTGCTCCGGCCAGCACCCGGCAGAGCTCCACCGTGACCCGCTGGGGCAATACCACCGGCTGGCGCGTATGAATTCGCAAGGTGCTGATATGCGGTATCTCGCTGAGCTGGCGGATCAGCGCGCCAAGTTTTGCGTCATCAAGACTGAGCGGGTCTCCGCCGGACAGGATGACCTCGTGAAGACTGGCATCAGCGGCAATCGCCTGCAGGGCCGGTGCCCATTGTTCCCGTCCGGCCTGATTTTCCGCGTAAGGAAAATGGCGCCGGAAGCAGTATCGGCAGTGGATCGCGCATGCCGCGGTTGCAATCAGCAGTGCGCGGCCCTGATATTTGCGCACCAGCCCCGGGGTGTCGATGCGGCCCAGTTCGGCAACTGGATCCGTGCTGTAACCCGGAACGTTGAGCGTTTCTGCGCGCAGGGGCAAAACTTGCAGGAGCAAGGGGTCAGCCGGGTCTTCGGGTCGCATTCTGCGCACAAATGCCGCGGGCACTCGCAAGGGGAAGGCGCTATGCGCATCCACCTCAAGCTCCGCGGAAGCGAGGCCCAATGCGGTCAGTAGGCCTTCGGTGTCGCGATATGCGCTGCGCAGGGCCGTGCGCCAGTCGTCAGCGGGCTGCGTAGCGGATTGCGTAGCGGTTATCATTTGCGACCTTTCAGCGCCTGGGCGCGATTCCACAAGTGTAAACATGAGCACCTACTCGACCAATCAGTTTAAGTCCGGCCTCAAAATCATGCTCGACGGCGATCCGCATAGCATCGTCGAAAATGAGTTCGTCAAACCCGGCAAGGGGCAGGCCTTCAGCCGCGTGCGGGTCCGCAATCTGAAGAACGGGCGGGTGGTCGAAAGGACCTTCAAATCGGGTGATACGGTGGAGGCGGCCGACGTTCATGAGCTGGAGTTGCAGTACTTGTATAACGACGGCGAGGAATGGCATTTCATGGAGCCCAAAAGCTTCGAGCAGTATACGGCCGACTCCGCGGCTATCGAGCCTGCCAAGTTGTGGATCAAAGAGCAGGATATGTGTCAGGTCACCCTGTTTAACGGGGTGCCGCTGATTGTCGAACCGCCGAACTTCGTCGACCTGACTGTCACCGAAACCGATCCCGGTGTGCGCGGCGATACCTCGGGGGGGGGCGGTAAGCCGGCCACGCTGGAAACCGGTGCGGTGGTCCGGGTTCCGTTGTTTATCGACCAGGGCGACCTGCTGCGCATCGATACGCGGATTGGCGAATACGTCTCGCGCGCCAAAGATTAGCGCCGTGCAGTCGCCACGAGACTGGCGGCCGGCAAGTGCGTACCTGACTCAGCGCGCCGAGTTGCTGGCAGCGCTGCGCGAATTCTTCGCGCAGCGCGCGGTACTTGAAGT
>JBFIIN010000148.1:0-8240 GCA_041601225.1 Oceanococcus sp. | reverse complement strand
GTGGTATAGCCCTCGGCCAGCATCTTTACGACCTGGCTGAACTTGTCCCGGCTCAGGTCCCGATAGGGCCAGGCCAGAATCATCTGTTTGTAAAGCTGCGTCTCGTCCCACTCGCGGGCTGCCACTTCGGCAACCAGATGCTGCGCCAGCACATCCAGCGCCGGACGCACGATCTGCAGACTGTCGAGCTCACCGCGCGCCACCGCATCCAGCAGCGCGGCCGATTCCACCAGCTCGTCCAAAGTGGTCGGCAACAAACGCCCTTTGGGCGTCGCGCCGACCGCGTGTCCCGAGCGCCCCACGCGCTGCAAGAACGCGCCTATACCGCGCGGCGAACCGATCTGGCAGACCAGATCCACATCGCCGATATCAATGCCCAGCTCCAGCGAGGCCGTGGCCACCAGCGCGCGCAGATCACCGGCCTTGAGCTTTTGCTCGGCAGCCAGTCGATGCTCCTTCGACATGCTGCCATGGTGGGCCGCGACGTGCTCTTCACCGAGCCGCTCGGCCAGGTGTCGTGTCGCGCGCTCCGCAAGGCGTCGGGTATTGACGAAAACCAGGGTCGTGCTATGCGACCGGGCCAGCGTCGCAAGCTGGTCATAGACCTCGGCCCAGACCTCGTTGGCCATCACTGCGGTCAGCGGCGATCCGGGAACGACCAGGCTCAGGTCCCGTTCGCGTGCATGCCCGGTATCCACGATGTGGCACGGGTGACCCGCGCTCAGATACTCAGCGACCCGCGCGATTGGCTTTTGCGTGGCCGACAAGCCGATGCGCTGCGGGCGCCGACCGCACAGGGCGTCCAGCCGCGCGAGTGACAGGGCCAGGTGCGCGCCACGCTTGTTTCCGGCCAGGGCATGGATTTCGTCAACGATCACGGTTTCCACGCTGCCAAGCATGACCCGCCCGGAATCGGAGCCCAGCAGGATGAACAGGGATTCGGGCGTGGTCACGAGAATCTGCGGGGGCGTGCGCCGCATCCGCTCGCGTTCGCTCTGGGAAGTATCGCCGGTGCGCACCATGGCACGCACGGCCACCGGCAATTCACCGCGTTCAAGCAGGCTGTCGGCAATGCCGTTCAGCGGCAGTTGCAGATTCTTCTGGATATCGTTGGACAAGGCCTTCAGGGGGCTGACATAGAGCACCTGACAGGCGTCAGCCAGGATCTGCTGCTGGCCCTGGCGAATCAGGCGATCTATGGCCGCCAGAAAGGCGGCCAGTGTCTTGCCCGAGCCGGTCGGCGCGGCAACCAGGACGTCCTGACCTGCCTGGATCGCCGGCCAGGCCTCACGCTGCGCGACCGTCGGCGTGCCCAGGGCCCGCGTGAACCATTCGTGAACCGCCGGCAGGAATACGGCATCCGCAGGTCGCGCTTGATCCGGGCGGCAGTGCATGCCGACAAGGATACGCCCACCGCCGCGTGAGAGCATGGTCTGCAGTGACGACCATTCACCGAATCTTTGCGGCACGATTCGGATACTCTTGCGTTGTCCCCCAGCCGGAGGCTTGAGCATGACCGATTTCTTCAGCCCCTACGGTGACACCGCCAAGGCCGAATTGATCCGGATTCACGAATCCGGTCCGGAGGGCCTGCGCGAAGATGAAATCAACCCTGACCTGTTCGCCAGGCTGCTGAAAATGGATCTGATCGAAGCCGCCGGACCGACCCACTTTCGGGTTTCGCGGCGCGGACATATCGCGCTGGAACGCTGGCACTCGCTGTAGGTGGATGTCCTGGCGACTGAGGCAGGATAGAATCGCGCCCTTCGCCTGCCTATGAGATGTCCATGGATGTAGTCACCCTGCGCCGTGCCGGTCCGGTTGCGTCAATCACCTTCAACCGGCCGGATTCCATGAACGCCTTGACTCCGGAAATGCTGCAGCTCGCGGGAGATCACGTCATCGCCATGGCCCGTAAAGCGGAGGTTCGGGTGATGGTGATCACCGGCGCAGGCAAGGCCTTTTCTGCCGGCGTGGACCTCAAGGCCCTGGGCAAGGTCGACCTGAGCGGGGGCGCGGTCGGCGACGTGCTGGACGTGCCTGCGCGGCGCTTGATCAAGGCCATCGAAACGGCGCCCCAGCCGGTCATCGCGCGGGTCAACGGACACTGCTTCACGGGCGCGCTGGAAATCGCTCTGGCCTGCGACCTGCTGGTCATGGCCGAAGAGGCTGGCGTGGGCGATACCCATGCGAAGTGGGGGCTCCGGCCGACCTGGGGAATGAGCCAGCGACTGCCCCGCCGCATCGGCTGGCATCGGGCCAAGGAGATGTCCTTTACCGCCCGGACGGTCAAGGGACCGCAGGCCCTGAGCATGGGGCTGGCCAATCTGGTCACACCGCTGGCGGAACTGGACCAGGCGGTGGCCGCGCTGTGCGAACAGATTGTACAGGCCAGCCCGCAGGCGATCGCGGCCTACAAGGATCTCTATCGCCAGACCGAATTCAGCTCGCTGAAAACGGGCCTGGCCTATGAGGAAAGCACCCAATACGAGATCGACGACAGCCTTGAGCGCCTCAAGGGGTTCCTGGCGCGTGGCTGATCGGAACCGGGCCTGACATGGCGGCTGCCGCCCGACGTCGCCTTGGCCTCGTCGTCCTGTTCAGCACCATCCTGGCGCTCGCGGCCTGGCTGGCCCTGAGCCAATTGAACCGGCTGATCAAGGCCGGGGTTGAGGCCGAGGGACCGAAGATCACGGGCACCGCAGTGGAACTGGAACGGGCACGGGTCTCCATCTGGTCCGGAGACGGGTCGCTGCGCAAGTTGCGCATCGCCAATCCGCAGGGATTTTCAAGTCCAAACGCCCTTGACCTTCCAGACATCCGGATCGATCTGGATCTGGACAGCCTGGGCGACGACCTGATCATTGTCCGGCAACTCAAGATCTCGGGCGCGGTGCTGAGCGCCGAACTCAGCGAAGATGGGCGCAGCAATCTCAAAACCATACTCGACCACGCGCGGCAGGCCGTAGCGCAGTCGGAGCGCGGCGCCGAGCATGACGGCGCCTCGGACGCGGGAACAAAGCGGTTCATAATCAAGGAGTTCCAGTTTCTGGGAGGCTCTGTGCATGTGCTCGCGCCAGCGCTGAAGCTCGATGAATCCGTGCAGATACCGGATCTGCGACTGAGCAATATCGGTGAGCAGGCCGATGGCCTGACTCTGGCGGACGCCTCCCTCCAGTTGCTCGAGCCGATCGTGGGTGCGGCCCTGAAACAGGCCCGTGGCGAACAGTTCGACGCGGCCGTCGAGGCGTTCAAGCGCAAGGCTGGCGAGAAACTGCGCGAGTGGTTCGACTGATTCCGGGTCGGTGATGTTACAGTTTTGAAAACATGCCGCGTCATCGTGGATGGGGACGACCCGGTGGCTGCACAATCCATGAATTCTGGCTTCTTGGGGAATAGCTTTGACCGTAGCTAGTACTTTGCGAATCGGTGTGGCCCTGATCTTCCTGGGCATAATCGGTGGCGCAGTGGGGGCTCATTTTGAACATCTGCCGCAAATCCATCTTTTGATGTTCGCGGCCGTGGTGGGCGGCTACATGGCGCTCAATATCGGCGCGAATGACGTGGCCAACAATGTCGGCCCGGCCGTCGGCTCGCTGGCCATGACACTGGGCTCGGCCATCCTTGTCGCGGCGGTATTCGAGGCCGGCGGCGCCCTGCTCGCCGGTGGCGAAGTGGTCAAGACGGTCAAGAAGGGCATCATCGACCCCGAGCTGCTGGCCGAAAGCAACGTGTATATCTGGGTGATGCTGGCGGCACTCATGGGTGCCGCCATCTGGCTCAACATTGCGACCGCCCTCGGCGCGCCCGTTTCCACCACCCATTCCATCGTCGGCGGAGTCATGGGCGGTGCGATCGCAGCACAGGGCTGGGGCGCCGTAAATTGGAGCAGCATGGCGTCGATTGCGGCGAGCTGGGTGATCTCGCCCGTGACCGGCGGGCTGATTGCAGCCGGCCTGCTGCTGATTGTCATGCGCACGGTCCTGTTCCGCCACGACGTGCTGGCGGCCGCCCAGAGGGTCGCGCCCGTCATGATTGCCCTGATGGCCTGGGCTTTCGTTACCTATGTGGCATTGAAGGGCGTCAAGCACCTCGTCGCAATCCCGCTGAGCGGCGCGCTGGGCATTGGCTTTGTTGCTGCCGTCGGGAGCTACTTTTTCGTCGCGGCCTGGGTCAGACAGCGCATCCCCCATCTGGAAGCCAGCCGCGCCGGCGTCAACTCCCTGTTTACTATTCCCCTGATTTTCGCCGCCGCCCTGCTCAGTTTCGCGCACGGCGCGAACGACGTGGCGAACGCCGTGGGTCCACTCGCGGGCATCTATGACGCCCTGGACAGCGGCCATATCGCCGGCAAGGTCGCGATCCCGCTTTGGGTGATGATGATCGGCGCCCTGGGCATCGCCCTGGGCCTCGCCCTGTTCGGCCCCCGACTCATCCGCACCGTGGGGTCGGAGATTACCGAACTGGACCGGATCCGGGCGTTCTGCATCGCCCTGTCGGCCGCTGTCACCGTCATTATCGCGAGCCAGTTGGGCTTGCCCGTTAGCTCGACCCATGTCGCCCTGGGCGCGGTCTTTGGGGTGGGATTCCTGCGCGAATATCTGGATAGCCGGCTGGCGCGGGCCATGGATGACATTCTGGACGAACATCGGGGTCAGGTGGATTACGCACGTCTGCAGGCCTTTTTCGACGAGTTCAAGGGCGCCTCGCGTGAGGACAAGGACGAAATCTTTCGCAACCTCAAGAAATTCAAGAAAGAGGGCGTGCTCACCAAGGAGGAAAGGCGGCGCCTGCGCAGCATTTACAAGCGCCGTCTGGTCAAACGCTCGATGTTGATGAAGATCGTCTCCGCCTGGATCATCACCGTGCCCGTTTCGGCCGGCCTGGCCGCCCTGTTCTATTTCATGCTGCGCGGCATGTTGCTGCCCTGACGATCACAGAGGCTGAGCCTCGCAAAGCTCACCGATTCTTCACCCGGCATTACCTAGCCTGAAGACCCTTCATTCGCTGCGTGCGGAGCACTCATGCAGAACCTGCAGGATCTGTCCCATTTACGCCGTGCGGTAGACCCGGTTCCGGAATTGCACGGCTTCGACACCGTCACCGGCCTGGCATCGCGCGAACTTTTTCTGTCCCGCGCGGAAGCGCAATGGGAGCGCTATCAGCGCGACCATCGACCACTGGGTTTTGTCGCGATCGATCTGGATCGGCTGACCGAGTTCACCAAACACCATGGCCAGGAAGCCGCCGATGACGCCCTGGGCCGGGTTGGAACGGTGATCTCCGACGGCTGCCGCCGCCGTGCGGATCTGGCGGGCCGTCTGCGCCACGGTGAACTCGGCGTGCTCCTTTCAGAAGTCGATGAGGCCGGCGCGCTGGGTATCGCCGAGGAACTGCGCAGGCGCATAGAGGAACTGCGTCTGGGTGAAGGCAGCGGACGCATCCTGACCGCATCCATCGGAGTCGCCTGTATGACCCCTCCGCCCAATCGCTTTGTCAGCACGATTCTGATCGCCGCCGACCGCGCCGTGCAGAACTCCAAATCCAATGGTCGCAACCGGATCGAGCTTTACTGCGCCAATTGAGGCGGGGCTGCGGCATGTTCAGTGCTGCGCGAAATACTCGTCCCATCTGGCCTGGGCCTCGTCGCCAAACAAGATTTGACATGCCTCCATCAGACCAGGCGCCTCGCGGATCAGTTCGCGCCTTTCGACCAGGGCGATTTTCGAACGGCGGCGCAGGAAGTCCTCCAGCGTAACGATCATTTCGCGCCGCGCCGCCTGCTTCAGTTCGCAGCGGGTGTACTCCGTCCCACGAATCAGCACCTCCGCAGCGCGTGGGCTTTCGCGGATATTCTCCAGCAGCCCGATGGCCTGCCCCCCGTAGCGCCGCCAGTAGCGGGTTGACAGGGGTTCGCTGGATTCCGGCGCGGTATAGCTGTCCAGATTGATCAGCCGCGCCTGATGCTCGAACTCGGCACGCACCGCCGCGTGCGGTTCGCCGTACCACTTGAATTTCGGATGGGGCAAGGTCACACCCAGCGCACTGACGGCGCTGCAGACTTCATCGCCCACGTTGATGCAATCCGTAAGCTTTCCCCCAAAAATGCTGAGATGGGCCTGCGTCGCATCGACCTCGACCGCATGTTTGCGCGAAAGCTGCAGAAAGTCGTCAAAATCGGTCTGGCCGCCCTTCACCACCAGCGGTCGTACTCCACAGCGCTCGGCAATGACGTCGTCGACCGTCAGCGGCCGATCGAGATCCAGGCGCTTGTTGATATTGTCGAGCACAAATTGACGGTCTTCCGGGGTGACCTCAACTTCAGGATCGCTGACCTTGGTATCCGTGGTCCCAATACAGGTCCGGGTGCCCATGGGTATGGCGAAAAACAGGCGCCCGTCGTCGGCAAAAAACGCCAGTACCCGGGGATTGGGCGAGATACGGTTCACGATCAGATGGATGCCCTTGGAGAACAGATGGTGATGCAGCGTCTGGCGTCCGGTCAGGGCGTTGTGCTGATCCACATAGGTGCCCGCGGCGTTGATCAGCACCCGCCCGCGCAATTCGAAGTCCACGCCCGCCACATGATCGTGGGCCTGAACCCGCCAACGCCGGTTCGCACCCTCGCCGCTCAACTCGGCCCCGCGGGATTCCACATAATTGGCTGCGATACAGCCATGGTTCAGGGCTGCCCGGATGAAGTTGAAGACGAAGCGCGCGTCATTGTCGTGCAGATAGGCATCCGAATATTCGAAGCCGCCGCGCGCATGGCTGGTATCGATGACCGGTTCTTCGCGTTCGATACGGGCCCGCCAGTAAAGTCGGGGGCGCCGGGTAAAGCCGTTGCCGATCAGCCAGTAAAGCCAGGTGCCAAGCCACAGAACCAGCGGCGGCCACCGGAAACCGCGCTCGATGGTGGTCAGAAACCGGATCTCGCGCACCGTCGACGGGTAATTGCGGATCAGGCGATTGCGACTCATGCATAGATTGCGGACCAGACCGAATTCATAGGTCTCCATGTATTTGATACCGCCCCAGGCCAGGTTGGACGACTCCTGACTCGTGCCACTGCCGAAGTCTCCGCGGTCTATGAGTGCGACGGAGGCACCGCGGGCCGCCAGGGCCGCGGCCGACACGGCACCGTTGATGCCTCCCCCCACGATCACCACGTCGAATTCCCGGGACTTCAGACGCTCGATATTGCTGTTGCGAAGATTCCTGCCCATACCTGTGCTGCCTGCTCCTTGGTGATTTAATCAGCCGGAACCGTCCGGTCCGCGGCCCACTGGCGCAGCGCCTGCACTTTCTCGGCCATGAGCAGCGAAAGCGGTCGGGTTTGCTGCAACTCCTGGGCGATGTGCGCGGTGCTCAGCTCAGCCGAGTCACCATAAGCACTGTACAAGGCCGACACCACCGCCTGCTCGATTTCGGCGCCCGTAAACCCTTCGGCCTGCGCCGCCAGGGCCGCGCAGTCATGGCGGTCCAGGTCCTGCTCGCGTTTGCGCAAATGGATACGAAAGATCTCCTCCCGCACCTCAGCGCTGGGAAGATCGATGAAGAATATTTCATCGAAGCGGCCCTTGCGCAGCAGTTCGGGCGGCAGCACGCTGATGTCATTGGCCGTGGCCACCAGAAAAACGCGGTCCTTGCGTTCCGCCATCCAGGTCAGCAGGGTGCCCAGCAAGCGCCGACTGGGACCCTCATCGTTCCCGGCGGTCAGCCCTTTCTCGATCTCATCAATCCACAGCACGCAGGGCGCCATGAGCGCAGCGGTCTGCAGGGCCGCGCGCAAGTTGCGTTCAGTCTCTCCGTAATACTTATCGTACAGCGCGCCGAAATCCATCCGCAGCAGAGGCAGCTGCCAGGCGCCGGCCACAGCTTTGGCCGCGAGACTCTTGCCGCCACCCTGCACGCCCAGCAGCAGGAGGCCTTTGGGCGTATCCAGGCCCGGTGGCGGACTGGACGCCTGGAACACCCGTTGGCGCTGGGCGAGCCAGCGTTTCAGACGCCTCAGCCCAGCCAGTTCCTGCGGCTCGGCGACGTCAAGTTCGAAGCTGAGCGCGCTGCCCTGATCCAGCAAGCGGTATTTGGCATCCATCAGCCTGGGCAAGTCGCTGTCCGACAAGACGCCATCATCGAAAATCGCGTTCCGAACCAGCCGGCGCGCCTCCACCAGACTCAAGCCGGAAAGATTGCGAATCAATGCCGCGGCAAGCGGCGCAGGCGCCTCAAGACGTCTG
>JBFIIN010000147.1:0-8252 GCA_041601225.1 Oceanococcus sp. | reverse complement strand
CAGGCGGTGGCCGCTGCGGTGGGTGACGACATCGTCCAGGCCTACGCGATTGCCGCCAAGCAGGAGCGCGTGGCGCGCCTGAGCGAGCTGCGTGATCGCGTGGTGGCCGAACTGGCGCCGGACGAGAACGCGCGCTGGTCCGCCGCCGCCGTGGCCAACGAGTTCGCGGCCCAGGAAAAGAAGATCGTCCGGGGGCGGATCATCGCCGGCGAGCCGCGCATCGACGGTCGCGATACGCGCACCGTGCGTGCCCTCGATATCAAGACGGGTGTCTTGCCGCGGGCCCATGGCTCGGCCCTGTTCACCCGCGGCGAAACCCAGGCCCTGGTCGTGACGACCCTGGGTACCGGGCGGGATTCACAGGTGATTGATGCGGTCGAGGGTGAATATCGCGAAGCCTTCATGCTGCATTACAACTTCCCCCCCTACTGTGTGGGTGAAGCGGGATTCATGGGCGGACCCAAGCGGCGTGAAATTGGCCACGGCAAACTGGCCAAGCGCGGCATTGCCGCGGTCATGCCGGACCAGGAAAATGATTTCCCGTATGTGATCCGGGTGGTTTCAGAGGTCACGGAGTCCAACGGCTCCAGTTCCATGGCCTCGGTTTGCGGCACCAGTCTGGCGCTGATGGATGCCGGCGTGCCGACCACGGCTCCGGTCGCCGGTATCGCCATGGGTTTGATCAAGGAAGACACGGGCTTTGCCGTGTTGACCGATATCCTGGGCGATGAAGATCATCTGGGCGACATGGACTTCAAGGTCGCTGGAACCGACGGCGGTGTAACGGCTCTGCAGATGGACATCAAGATCACCGGGATCACCCGTGAGATCATGGAGCAGGCCTTGGCGCAGGCGCGGGACGCGCGTTTGCATATCCTGGAGCAGATGAATCAAGTCATCGCGACGCCGCGGGCCGAGATGTCCGAATGGGCGCCGCGGATCACCACCATCAAGATCAATCCGGAGCGGATTCGCGACGTGATTGGCAAGGGTGGCGCCACGATTCGCAGCATCACCGAAGAGACCGGCACAACCATCGACATCGATGATGATGGCACCGTGCGGGTCGCGGCGGTCGCCAAATCAGCCGCCGATGCGGCGATCAGGCGCATTGACGAGCTGACCAAGGACGTCGAAGTGGGCACGATCTACGAAGGCAAGGTCGCGCGAATCATGGATTTTGGCGCCTTCGTGACGATTCTGCCGGGCAAGGATGGCCTGGTGCACATTTCGCAGATCTCCGACGAGCGGGTGGAAAATGTCAGTTCCGTCCTCAACGAAGGTGACGCGGTACGGGTGAAGGTTCTGGAAGTTGATCGCCAGGGCCGGATTCGCCTGACCATGAAAGACGTCGCCGCCGCGACTGCCGCAGAGTAGTCCGGCGCAGGGTGTATCCCGGTTCCGGCCCCAGGGGCGGACCGGGATCACCTGACCTAACGCAGCTCCGGTCGGCATTCCGATGCATTCGACTGCCGGCGGTTTGTAGAAAGCAAAAAAAAAGCCCCCTGAAGACAGGGGGCCAAGGTGCGAGAAAGGCACGAGGGCCTTTCTGGAGGAGACTTGGTCTGGCGTCGGTTCGCAGACGCCTTTGAGCTGAATCAGCTCATGTTGCGGTGCAGTATAGTGAGCATGGTGCACTGCGTCAAGAGTTGTTTTCAGATCTGCCGCGATAGGGTATAGGCGGCTAAAAACAAAGGGTTTTTGGCTCTCAGGCCGGGTTGGAATCCGTTCGTGACCGGGCGCCAGTCTTGGTCTCATCGTCCCTGCGGCGATGAATGGATTTCAACATCTCGCTGCGTATGGTCTTCCACAGAGGCAGGTTCTGGTCGGCCAGATCACGCAAGGCCTGAAGCGGATTGCCGGCCGAGCCGAGCAGTTTGCGCAATTCGTCCTTGAACTGGCTTTGCTGATCGGCAAACAGCTGCAGGCTCAATTCCAAATAGTGGCTGACGCTATTCTGCATCGAGTCGCCATAGAAGCGGATGATATTGAGCAACACGTCCTCACGCAGGATCGGGGTGCCGGCTTCTTCCTGTTCCATGATCACCTGCAACAGAATGCTGCGGGTGATGTCTTCCTTGCTGCGCTTGTCGACGACTTTGAATTCGACGTTCTGGATGACCAGCTGGCGAATTTCCTCCAGCGTAATGTAGCGGCTGATGACGGTGTCATACAGGCGACGGTTCGGGTACTTGTTGATGACTCGAACGTCATTCGCACTGCGCCGGCTACCCATTTTTGCCATCGTCTTGCTGCATTGCGGAAAACCGTAGTGTGCCAGATGACGTCGGTGTGTCCTAGCCCGAATCGCGGGGAGTTATGAGCCGTCAGCGGCGACTGGCGCCTGCGACTGAGGGGAAACGGCGTCCAGGCGCCAATGCCGGACGGCCTGGCTGAGGATCTCCGGCAGAGTGCCATCGGCAGGCGGCTGCCCCAGTTGGCGCAGGGCGCGTTGCAGGGCTCGCTCTGGGCTCTTCAGATCGACGGCGCGGGCACCGGTCTGCTTGCTGAGTTTGCGGCCCTGAGCGTCCAGCAGCAGCGGCAGGTGCGCATATCTGGGCTGCGCGGCACCCAAGGCCCGCTGGAGCAGAATCTGACGGCCCGTGGAGTCCAGCAGATCATGGCCGCGCACCACGTCGGTGATCCCTTCCTGCCAGTCGTCGACCACGACCGCGAGCTGATAAGCATGCAGGCCGTCGCCGCGCTTCAGTACAAAGTCGCCGCATTGCCGGCTCGGCTCCTGCTGCTGCTGCCCAAGCAGTCGGTCCCGAAAGTGCACGCAGCCCGGCTCAACCCGCAGGCGCACGCTGCGTGGTGTGGCGCGCGCACCCGCGCGGCAGGTGCCCGGATAGGGAATCTCGCCCCGTGGTGCTTGGCCTGCGGCATGGGCTTTGAGATCGGCACGGGAGCAGGCGCAATGGAAGGCAAGGCCGCGGCCAAGCAGAGCCTGGAGGTGGCTTTCATAAACTGTCAGGCGCGCGGATTGCCGGCTGATCGGGCCGTCCCACTCCAGTCCCAGGGTTCGCAGGCCGGCGACGATCTGCGCCGCGGCCTCGGCGCTGCAGCGTCCCGCGTCCACGTTTTCGATGCGCAGCAGCCAGCGGCCGCCCGCCGCACGGGCGTCCAGCCAGCTGCCCACGGCCGCAAGCACCGAGCCGCCATGTAGCGGCCCGGTCGGTGACGGGGCGAAACGTCCGATATAGCGAGACTCCACCGCGCGGCCTCAGGCCGAACCGTGGCAAGGCCAATCAGCGACCGAGCTGGCGCTCGCGGATTTCCTCAAGGCTTTTGCAATCCACACACAGGTCGGCAGTGGGCCGGGCTTCGAGTCGGCGAATACCGATCTCGGCACCGCAAGAATCGCAGTAGCCAAACTCATGCTCGTCTATGCGCCGCAAGGAGCTGTCAATCTTTCGGATTAGCTTGCGCTCCCGGTCGCGGGTGCGCAGTTCCAAACTGAATTCGGATTCCTGGGTTGCCCGGTCTGTGGGATCCGGGAAATTTGCGGCTTCATCCTGCATGTGATGGACGGTACGGTCGACTTCCTCCATGAGCGCACGTTTCCATGACATCAACATGTCGCGGAAATGTCCGATCTGTTTGTCGTTCATATATTCCTCACCGCGCTTCACCTTGTAAGGGGTGAAATCGGTGAAGGCGGAACTGCTATTTTGGTCTGCTTTGGCAGCCATTCCTCTGCCCGGCTTTGGAAAACCGCGTACTGATACCAGAAAGCCGCGGGTGGGGCAATTCCTGCCCGGTAGCCGGGCGCTGAAATCCCGGCTGACCCGTTCCGGAAATTTTCCTCAAAGTCTGAATCAAAACATGAACTTGCCAGTCGAAATGGGTTAAGATGCCAAGGACAGGGGACGGGGCCATTGGCACTGAAGGCAATTTTCTTTGACGTCGATGGAACGCTCGCGGACACCGAGCAACAGGGCCATTTGCCTGCGTATAACGCTGCATTTCAAGAACTTGGCCTGACCTGGCGCTGGTCCGCGGAGCTATATCGCGACGAGTTGCTGCTGCTTCCCGGCGGTCGCGAACGTATCCGTTATTACATCCTGCGCCACCATCCTCCCCTGGGTTCCTATAAGGCCGAAGCGGATCGTGATCTCGGCGCCTGGGTCAATTCCGTGCACGCGGCAAAATCGCGCTGGTTCCGGCGCCGTCTGGAATCCGGGCAGGTGACCTTGCGCCCCGGGGTACGACGGCTGATTACCGAAGCCAAGAACCAGGGCATCCGGCTGGCCATCGTGACCAATGCCAGCGAGCGCAGCCTCAAGCCATTTCTGAACCATACGCTGGGGCGCGAGTTGCGCGACGCCATCGACTTCGTGGTGAGCGGTGAGCAGGTTGAGCACAAAAAGCCGTCACCGGATCTGTATTTGCGCGCGATGGGACTGATGGAGCTGACGCCCGCTGCCTGCGTCGCGGTGGAGGACTCGGCCATGGGTCTGTGTGCCGCGGCTGGCGCTGGGCTGCGGACGCTGATCACGATCAACTCGGATACCCAGTTTCACGATTTTGGCGCGGCGACTGCGGTGGTGGACACGCTCGGCGAACCAGACCGTCCTTGGCAGATCTTGCGCGGGCCGCTCAATGGGCATCGCTGGGCGTCGCCCGATGCGCTGAGTGCCCTGTTGTGCGGCTGACGCTTTGACACCGGCCAAACGGGCCCGGCAGGTCCCGCCGTTTCAGGTCATGCAGTTGATGGCTCGCGCCGGCGAACTCGACGCGGCAGGCCGTTCCATTGTGCACATGGAGGTGGGCGAGCCGGATTTTCCGACCGCGCCCGCGGTGCGCGACTTCGTGGTGCGGCAACTGACTGAGCAGCGGGTGGGCTATACCGCCTCGGGCGGCACCGACAGTTTGCGCCGCGCCCTTGCCCGGCTGTATCGGGATCGCTACGAGCTGGAGCTGGATTGGCGGCGAATCCTGATCACGCCCGGCTCGTCGGGCGCCCTGCAACTGGCCGTACTCACCCTTTTTGATCCCGGCGATCGGCTGCTGCAGACCGATCCCGGCTATCCCTGCAATACCGCAATTGCGTCGCTGGCGGGCGTGAATTCGGACTGGCTGCGCCTCAGCGCCGAATCTGGTTATCGGCCGCAGCCCGGAGATATCCGCGCGGCCTGGGGTGCGGCGACCCGCGGCCTGTTGCTGGCCTCGCCCTCGAATCCGACCGGCGTCGCCTTGCAGCGGGACGAGCTGGAGGCGGTTGCCGGGCAGGTGGCCGAGCAAGGCGGCTATCTGCTGCTCGACGAGATTTACCACGGCCTCAATTTCGAGGGTCCGCCGGTCAGCGCCTTGCAGGTCAGCGACGAGGCGATCGTTGTGAGCAGCTTTTCCAAATATTTCGGGCTTACAGGCTGGCGCGTGGGCTGGATCGTGTTGCCCGAGACGCTGGTCTGCGCCGCCGAGCGCATTGCCCAGAACCTGTACCTGGCCGCGCCCACTGCCGGTCAGTGGGCGGCGCAGGCTGCGCTGCTGCCTGAGCTGCAGCCGGAGTGGCAGCGCCGGCGTGACCAATTTGCGCAGCGGCGTGACTATTTGCTGCCGGAACTGGAGCGCCTGGGGTTTCGGGTCAACGCACCTCCCCAAGGCGCTTTTTACATCTATGCCGACGCCAGCGCCCATACCAGCCGGAGCCATAGCTGGTGTCTGCGCCTGCTTGAGGAGGCCGGGGTGGTGGTGACGCCCGGTGCCGATTTCACGCAGGCGGGCGGCGAATCCATGCTGCGCTTTGCCTTTACCACCGATTTGAGCCAGCTGCGCGAGGCGGTCCGTCGCCTGGCGGCCTTCGTCTGAACCGAAGGGTTCGTCTAGGCGTGTGGGCGGCAGAAACGCACTGGCCTGCGACTTCGCGCTTTCGCTCGAATTTTCCGATCCTTCTCGTGAAATGGCACGACTATTCGCCTCGAACGAGCGAAAAATTCGCTCCGGAATCGCAGTAGATCATGGTAAGTCCGACAGAGCTGCTAGCTCGGCAATTGCACCGGCGGCGGCGGGCTCCACCCCGCTGCGCGGTGTTCGACCACAACCGTCGTATCGATGCCGCCGCGGACATAGAATTCGGCCTTCAGGCGTAGAAAGCGCGGCTGCAGGGCCGTAACCAAATCATCGGCGATCTGGTTGGTCACGGCTTCATGGAAGGCGCCAGCGTTGCGGTATGACCACATATAGAGTTTGAGGGACTTCAGCTCCACGCAGCATTGCTCCGGAACGAACTCCAGATGCAGGGTGGCGAAATCCGGCTGTCCGGTCTTGGGACACAGACAGGTGAATTCGGGAATTCGCATGCGGATGGTGTAATCCCTTGCGGGCTCGGGGTTTGGAAAGGTTTCCAAATCGCGATTGGGCTGGCTGGACATGGGGCGCTCTGTTTACATCGAGGCCGCGTAATTTACACTACGCGACCTTCCCACCCAGCCATGGCCCGCCTGCCCGATGCGCCTGAGCGCCATCCGCCTTGCCGGATTCAAATCTTTCGTTGATCGCACTCAGCTTGTGCTGCAGAGCAATCTCACTGCCGTGGTCGGCCCGAACGGCTGCGGCAAGTCGAATCTAATTGATGCGGTGCGCTGGGTTCTGGGGGAATCCAGTGCCCGTCAGTTGCGCGGCGAGGCCCTGTCGGACGTCATCTTCAACGGGTCAAAAACACGCAAGCCGGTCGGGCGCGCGATGATCGAACTGGTGTTCGACAACTCCGATGGCACGATCACCGGGCCGCATGCCAGCTATAGCGAAATCTCGGTGCGGCGCGAGCTGTCGCGCGACGGTGCTTCGCATTTCTTCATCAACGGCACGCGCTGCCGGCGCAAGGATATTTCAGAGTTGTTTCTGGGCACCGGTCTGGGGTCGCGGTCCAATTATGCGATCATCGAACAGGGCACCGTGTCGCGCCTGATCGAGGCCAAGCCGGAAGAGCTGCGCATGATGCTGGAGGAAACGGCCGGTATTTCGCGCTACAAGGAAAAGCGGCGCGAAACCGAGCATCGGATCCGCCATACGCGTGAGAACCTGTCGCGCCTGGAAGACCTGCTCGGCGAAATCGACGAGCGTCTGGCCAAATTGCAGCGTCAGGCCTCGGCGGCGAACCGCTACAAGCGCTACAAGGAGGAGCAGCGCGCGATGCGCAGGCAGTTGCTTGGCCTGCGCTGGAAGGCGTTGGACGATGATTTCGAGGCGGCCTCCGCCAGTGTGGGGACGGCGCGTGACAAAATGGCGGTGGCGCAGCAGGCGCTGCAGGACGCGCTGAGCGCCCGCGGCGACTCTGGCAGCGCCGCCGAGGCGGCTGCCGAGGCGACCCAGGCGGCGCAGGCGGCCTACTATGGCGCCGACGCGGAATTGGCTCGCCGTGAGCAGGAACTAAAACACGCCGAAGACAAGCTTGCGATGCGCCGGCAGGAAAGCGCTGATCTTCAGGCCGAAGCGAGCCGGCTGGACCGGCAGAAAGTCGAGCGTGAGCTGCAGATTACGCAAGGCCGCGATCGCTTGACGGCGCTGGAAAGCGAACTCGCAGATGTGGCCGCGGCGCAGACCAGCAGCGAGGAACAGCTGGCAGCCGCCGAACGCGCAGCCCAGGAGCATGCGGAGTCATTGGGCAATCTGCGCAGCGATCTGGATGCCCCGCGTACCACGGTCGCCACTGAGCGCGTGCGGCTGGAGCAGCTCGAGCGGCAGCTGCAGCGCGCGGCCGAGCGCAAGCATGGCGCTCAGGATGAGCTGCAACGCTTGGAAGTGGCGCCGATGGAGCAGGAGTTGGCACAGGCGCAGACCGAAATGGTGGCGGCACAGACCACGGTACAGAGCGTCGAATCCAGCGCCACGGAGTTGCGTGGCCGGGTCCAGCAGTTGCGCGATCAGCGCGCCCAGTGCGATGGCGAAGTGCACGAGGCTCGCAAGACCGCGCAGGCGGTCCATGCGCGTCTCGCGGCGCTGCAGGCTGAACAGGCTCGCGCCTTGGGTGAAGATGATTCGGCCATGCAGGAATGGCTGCGCACCCAGGGTTGGGATCAGGCGCCGCCGCTGGGGCGCTTGCTGAAGGTCGAGCAGGCCTGGGAAGCCGCGGTGGAGGCGGTCCTGGGGCCGTGGTTGCAGGCACCGTGCCTGGTCGATGACCCGGCGCACGTCACGCCCGACGGGCGGGCTTTGCGCCTGCTGGATGGGGCCGCGGGCACGCCCGCAGATTTGGCGCCTGACAGTCTGGCGGCCAAGGTCAGCGGCCCGCAGGCGGCCCTGCGCCTGCT
>JBFIIN010000146.1:0-8324 GCA_041601225.1 Oceanococcus sp. | reverse complement strand
TTCTGGCTCTCACCGTATTCACCGTTGTTGTCCTGAGCCTGGTCAGCGCGCACATGGTCTGGCAAAGCCGACCGATGGCCTCGGACGACCTGATCTGGCGGGATTGGCTACGCTTTCGCCGCAAACTCGGTCGGCGCGGAATTCGCCTGGATGACAGTGAGGGACCGCGTGATTTCGGCGAGCGACTGGCGCGCGAAGCACCGGAGTTCGAGATCGCTGCCAGACCAATCATCAAACTGTACATTCGCCTACGCTATGGCGCCGTGGACAGCGACGAACTGCGCAGCCAGTTCCGCCGACGCGTGAGAAAATTTCCGCGCCTTTAACGAATCGCCCACATCGCGTCCAGCGGCGCACGGATGTGGCTAATCTGCAGGCCATTGATATAACGCATGGTTTCGCGTGGCTGATAAATACGCCCGTCGAAAAAGCGATCCGGCCCCATGTCGATCGGTTCACTGGCCTCGTCCAGCCGCCAGGACAGGCTGTTCTGGCCCTCGTCCTTGTACCCTATGGTCGGATAGGCGATCTGCAAATCCCGGGCCGCTTCCCTATACAGTTTGGGCAGGTAGACCGCTTGCGCGGTCTTCTTGAAATCCAGAACATCGGCATAGTCACCCCAGCGAATAATCTGCCCCAGATACCACACCGGCTGTGAATACCAGGGAAAGTTCGCCGTGAACCGACTGAATCCCACACTTTCCTCGGCGCTCCTGGCGCGCAGCCGGCTACCGTGTAGCGCGTCATTGAGCAACACCGCCGGTGCGTTCAGGTAGGCCGGTTGCGCCAATAGTTCAGCGGCTTCGCTGCGATTTTCATCGAGCCATCGGGCCGCGCGCAGCAAGGCGCGCAGCAAGGCACGATGCGCACGGGGATTTCCCTGCGCCCAGCATTCGGTGACAACCAGGGCTTTGCCCAGGCTGTTGTTCCAGAAGGCGTGCTTGCTGAACAGCACCTCCATGAGCCCTTCGTTTACCGCCGCCGTGCCGAATGGTTCATCCAGCCAGGCACCGTCATAACGGCCCGCGCGCAAACTGGCCAGCACCCGCGACGGCGTAATCGCCACCAACTCGACATCGTGCGCGGGGTCAATTCCAGCCTCCGCCAGCCAATGGCGCAAATCGTAGCTGCCTATGCTGGACCGGCCGGTCACGGCAAAACGCAGGCGGGGCAAGCCCTCCTCCGCGCGCTGCACGACGAGCGCAGCCAGTGCCCGCCCCTGGGCCGCAGGCCTGGCCCGTTTCGATATGGCCAGCTGAGCGGCCAGGTCCGCCGTGATCGCGAAACTGCTGCCATTGAGCGACAAGACAAAAGCGGTCCGCAGCGGGGTCGCCGGATAATCTATCCCCAGGCTGGTGGTCAGCGGCAGCGTACCTGGCATATGAGCCGCCTGGAGCCGGCCATCGACAAGTTGATCGCGCAGATGATGCCAGGACGTGTCGCGCACCAGCTTCACTGACAATTGCTCGTCGGCAAAATACCCGCGTGCGTCGGCGATCGCCAGAACGGCCGCGTCCAGCGTCGGCAGAAAGCCGATCGCCAAGCTGCCGCGCTCGGGGCGACGGCCCGTCCGGCGCAACCAGTTGACCACGTGTTGTTTCAGAATTGGCTCCCCGTTACGATTTCAGCGTCGTCGATATGCAGCCGCGGCCCGGCTCGCCACGGCGCCAGGATATCAATCCGGGACCGTTCGCGGCCGAACCAGCAACAAACAAACCATGCCGGCCACCAGCAGAATCAGCAAACTCAGAATGCCCAGACGGTTGCTGCCAAACCACAGGGCCGTCACCCCAACCAGCAGGGGTCCCAGCACGGCGGCAAACTTTCCCAACATGTTGAAGAATCCAAACCACTCACCCGAGCGCTCCGGCGGCACCATGCGCGCGAAATAGGAGCGGCTCAAGGCCTGCACGCCCCCCTGGACCAGCGCGATTGCCGCCGCCATCGCGTAAAACTGCCACAGATGCTGCAGATGGTAGGCCCAGGCCGTAACGCCACAGTACACCGCCAGTCCCGCGAAGATTGCGGTTCGGGTACCGATACGCACACCCAGATAGCCAAACAGCAGCGCCGCCGGGAACCCGAGAAACTGTACCAGCAGCAGTGCCACGATCAAACTGTTGGCCGGAAAGCCCAGCGCGACACCGACATCGACCGCCATCCTGATAATCGTGTGCACCGCATCAATGTACAGCCAATAAGCCAGCAAGAAGAGCCAAACCTCGCGTCGCCCACGAATCTCGTGAAAGGTTGCCAGCAGCGCGCGCCAGGCGGGTGTGATCGCCCGTAGTACCCCGGCGAATTCCCCACGGGGTTCGCGGACCAGCCGAAACAGCGGAATCGAAAAGACCAACCACCACAATCCCACGCTGAGAAACGACCAGCGTACGGCGGCAGACGCATCGGCCAGACCGAACCAGGCCGGCTGCAGGCTCATCGCCACATTGAGCGCCAGCAGCAGTCCACCGCCGATATAGCCCAAGGCATAGCCCAGCGCCGATACGCGATCAAGTCCATGCCGGGGTGCCACGTGCACCAGCAGCGCATCGTAGAAGGTCAGCCCGCCAAAAAATCCGACTGAGCCCAGTCCGAACAGCAGCAGGGCCACGCCCCAGGCCCCCTCACTGACCCAGAACAATCCCACCGTGGACGCAATGCCCAGCCCCGTGAATGCGGCGAGGAACACCTTGCGCCGGCCAAGCTGGTCCGCCAGGGCGCCCAGTGTGGGCGACAAGATCAGCACCGCAGCACTTGCGGCCGCGCTGCCTACGCCCAGCCAGTAGGTGCTGAGTTCAGGCGGGCTGCCGGCGCTCCAATACTGTTTGAAAAAGACTGGAAAGAACCCGGCCAACACGGTCGTGGCAAAGGCTGAGTTGGCCCAATCGTACAAAGCCCACGCCCACATTGGGCGGTCCACGCGCTTCACCGGAGGGTGCTTCTGTGCAAGCAGCTCAACGGATTCCGGACCTCAATCAAAATCAACAGCCAGGACCAGAGCATCCTCGCGATGGCCAGCGTCCGGATAATAGCCTTTCCGCCGACCAATTTCGCGAAACCCCAATCGATCATAAAGCGCGATGGCGGGCTGATTGGACGGCCGAACCTCCAGCAGCATCCGCTGCACGCCGGCACCCTGGGCCGTGCTCATGAGCTGGCGCATGAGCGCGCGACCCAGACCTCCACGCTGCTCCTGCGGATGCACGCAGACGTTCAGGACATGAGCTTCATCTGCGACCATGGACATCAAAGCGTGTCCCACCAGTTGACCCTGCCTGTTTTCGGCCACCCAGGCCAGGTATCCGGCGCGCAGGCAATCTTCAAAAATTCCGACACTCCACGGGAACTCGTAGGCAATGGCCTCCACCTCGATGACCGCGTCCAGATCCCGATCGACCATCGGTCGAAGATGCCACGCGGATTGCAGCTGGGCACTCACGAGGCCGCCAGAATCGCACGCGCCAACTTGAGATCCTGCCAGGATTTGCTCTTCTCACGAGGACTCCGCAACAGATAGGCGGGATGATAGGTCACCAGCAGGGGCACACCCGCCTCGCTGAAATGATGCGGGGCACCGCGCAGCTTGCCGAGGGGCAATGCGCTTTCCAACAGGGTCTGTGCGGCAATCCGACCCACCGCAAGCAGCAGACGCGGCTGCACGAGCGCGATCTGGCGGAGCAGGAAAGGCATGTCCGCTGCGACCTCCTCGGGCCTGGGATCGCGGTTTCCCGGAGGGCGAAATTTGCAGATATTGGCGATATAGACGTTGCGGCAACGATCATGCGCTATCGATCGCAGCATGGCGTCAAGCAACTGGCCCGCCGGCCCGACAAACGGCTCGCCGAGCCGATCTTCTTCCGCGCCTGGCGCTTCGCCGATTACCATCAGGTCCGCATCCTGCGCTCCGACTCCGAGCACCGGCTGGCTGGCGCCGCGCCGGTCCTGAACACCGAGCAGGCGCCGCAACTGATCCCAGTCGGCACCCGCAATCCGCACCGCCAGTTCCGCTGCCTGCGGCGCGGACTCCGCCAGGAGTTCGGTGGGAGAGCCGGCTGATGGCCTCGCGGCCGCCTGCTCGGCGTGCGCGCGCGGTCGCCAGGACTCAATGCCCAGCTCGGCCAGGTGCCTTCGATACGCGGCCTTCAATTTACACCGCGTCGTCGATCTGCGGATGCTGGCGACCGGCAATCTGCTCGAGGCGATTCACCGCATTGATATAGGCCTTGGCCGATGCTATGACCACATCGGTATCCGCGCCCTGGCCGTTGACGACATGACCAGCACGGGCCAGACGCACGGTGACTTCACCCTGGGCATCCGTCCCGGTGGTGATCGCATTGACCGAGAACAGTTTCAATTGCGCCCCGCTGAGCACGATCTTTTCGATGGCGCGGAAACTCGCATCGACGGCACCGTCACCCCCTGACTCCGCCGAATGCTCGACGCCGGATACCTGCATTCTGATCCGCGCGACGGGTGCCTGGTCCGTGCTGGAATTCACTGTCAGCGCTAGCAACTGAGCGCGCTCGCCCGCCTGCGCCACGTCGCTGACCAAAGCCTGCAGATCCTCATCAAAGATGTCGTGCTTCTTGTCGGCCAGGACCTTGAAACTCGCGAATGCGCGATCCAGTTCGCCCTGCGAAGACAACACGATGCCCAGCTCTTCCAGCCGCGACTTGAACGCATTGCGGCCGGAATGCTTGCCCAGCACGATGTGCTGCGCGTTCCAGCCGACGTCTTCCGCGCGCATGATTTCGTAAGTCTCGCGGCTCTTGATCACGCCGTCCTGGTGAATTCCGGATTCATGCGCAAAGGCATTTGCGCCAACCACCGCCTTGTTCGGCTGGACCGGAAAGCCGGTCACGCCGGAGACCAGCTTCGAGCAGCTCATGATCTGGGTCGTGTCCAGGCCGTGGTTGCAGCTGAAGACATCGCGCCGGGTGCGAATCGCCATCGCGATTTCCTCCAGTGCGGCATTGCCCGCGCGCTCCCCCAGGCCGTTGATCGTGCATTCCACCTGGCGCGCGCCACCCAGCACCGCCGCCAGCGAGTTGGCCACGGCAAGGCCCAGGTCGTTATGGCAATGCACGGAAAAGACGGCGCGATCCGCATTGGGCACGCGCTCCCGCAAATCGCGAATCAACGCGCCGAACATGTGGGGAATTGTATAACCCACGGTGTCGGGGATATTGATGGTGGTAGCGCCGGCATCGATGACGGCCTCGATGACCCGGCACAGAAAATCCGGCTCGGAGCGACCGGCATCTTCGGCCGAAAACTCAACATCATCGGTAAAGTTGCGGGCCAGCTTCACCGCGCCGATCGCCGCTTCCAGAACCTGATCGGGGTGTAGACGCAACTTGTCGCGCATGTGGATCGGCGAGGTTGCGATGAAGGTATGAATGCGTCGGCGCCGAGCCGGCTGCAAGGCTTGCGCTGCGCGCTCGATGTCACCTGGCGTGGTGCGTGCCAGACTGCAGACAATACTGTCCTTTATTTCGCCTGCGACGGCCTGGACGGCGTCAAAGTCTCCGGGGCTGGCGATGGCGAAGCCGGCCTCGATCACATCAACCCGCATGCGCTCGAGTGCCTTGGCGATGCGCACTTTCTCATCCCGGGTCATGGAGGCACCGGGGCTTTGCTCCCCGTCGCGCAAGGTCGTATCAAATATGAATAACTGGTCTTGACTGCTCATGGCCATTTCCTGCGGTTAGCAACAGTTTGAAAGAATCTTGCAGGTGGATTGGCTGCGCTCCACCCCGGCGCGTTTCGCTTATCTGCCCGCGGGCAGAAGTCGAAAGCCGAGCAGGAGCAGACCGCCTGGCGCTGGCAGATTCGATGCGACGGAATTGGGCGTCATCGCTTTCATGGCAGCGCGAGTATCTCCTAGTTGTCGCTGGAATCCAAGTGCGAGTCCTCCGCCCTCTTCTGGCTGCGTCGGCGCAAAGCCAACACCGGCCCGGACAAGGCGTAGAAAAAGAAGGTCAGGAAAGCAACTCGCGGCGGATCCAGCGCGATCAGGACGAACACGCAGACCATCGCCAAGATGTAAACGAAGGGAACGCGCTCCGACAGATTCAAATCCTTGAAGCTGGAATAACGGATATTGCTGACCATCAGCAAGGCGGCTCCGAGCGTCACCAGCATGGCCGGGAACACGACGGCATCGCCGGCCAGACCGAAGTCGTCGGCCGCCCAGACAAAGCCCACGGTCACGGCGGCCGCGGAGGGGCTGGGCAATCCGAAGAAGAAACCCTTCTCGCCATCCAGTTCCACATGCACATTGAAGCGCGCGAGGCGCAAAGCCGCCGCTGCGGTATACACAAAGGCGACCAGCCAGCCCAGCTTGCCGCCCAGCCAAACGTAATCCTCCAGACTGTGCAGGCTGAAGATGTAGACCACCAGCGCAGACGCCAAACCGAAGGTCACCATATCGGCCAAGCTGTCGTACTCCTTGCCAAAATCACTTTGGGTATTGGTCAGCCGGGCCACCCTCCCGTCCAGCGCATCCGCAATCATGGCCGCGAACACGCCCACGCAGGCGTCCGAGAACCGGCCCTGGATGGCAGCGACAATGGCGTAGAAACCACCGAACAAAGTCGCAGTGGTAAAAAGATTCGGCAACAGGTAGATGCCGCGATGGCGTTTGGGTCGTTCAGCTTCAGTCATGCCGATTGCAGCGTGGTCGACGTGAATTACGCCTGCGGGGAATTGTGCACGAATGTCGCGATCAAGTCCGAGCCAGCGGTAACCTTGTCGCCGATCTGAACTTCGACGCGTGACTCGCTGGGCAAATACAAGTCAATGCGGCGCGCCAGCCTCCGCCTGCCACACCGGCGCCCCTGTCCCAGCCGCTGACCGAATGGCGTCAGGCAGGGCCGCTCACCCAGCATGGATCCCTCAGCGAGGAAGATGACCACATCGTCCTTTTCGTCCGTCTGAATCCAACTCGCCTGACCGGCTTGCGGGCATTGCACGCTGCGCCGAATTTCAAGCAGGGTGCCTTCAATCGGCGCGCGCAGGTAGTACGAACCGAAACGGTTCAGTTCGATTCCCACCCGTACGGCCTCACGATCCAGAAAAGGATCGTGGCATTCCCGGCGATGCACAACACGGCCGTCTACCGGAGCAAGCACCCCGAGCGGAACCGGCGGAATGCGCCGGTCGGGCTCGCGAAAATAGGCAAGTAACGCAACCGTCAAGATCGCGGCGGCGGCGATCCAGAGGGGGGCGACACTCTGCCACCAACCCAGACCTGCCGCAGCAACAACGACCACGATCAGAATCCAGCCTTCCGTTGCGACGTGCAAAAAGGTCGGAAATCTCATGACCTTGGCGGCAGCCGGACAGGCCCCTAGTTCTTGTCCTTGTCAACCAGCTTGTTGGCGGCGATCCACGGCATCATGCCGCGCAGACGGGCACCAACTTCTTCTATCGGATGGGCCGCGGAGCGCCGCCGCCGTGCCTTCAGGGTCGGTGATCCGGCCTGGTTTTCAAGCACGAATTCCCGAGCAAACTCGCCATCCTGAATTTCGCGCAAGATCTTGCGCATCTCGTCTTTGGTCGCAGCATTCACGACGCGGGGTCCGCGCGTGAAGTCACCATACTCAGCCGTATTCGAGATCGAGTAACGCATGTTGGCGATTCCGCCCTCGTACATCAGGTCGACAATCAGCTTCAATTCATGCAGGCATTCGAAATAGGCCATTTCCGGTGCGTAACCCGCTTCAGTGAGAGTCTCGAAACCCGCCTCGACCAGCGCCGTCGCACCGCCACACAGCACGGCCTGCTCGCCGAACAGGTCAGTCTCGGTCTCTTCGCGAAATGAGGTCTGGATTACGCCGGCGCGGCCGCCACCGTTGGCCGAGGCATAGGACAGGGCGATGTCACGGGCCTGGCCACTGGAATCCTGATGCACGGCGATCAGGCTGGGAACGCCGCCACCCTGGGTATAGGTCGAGCGCACCAGATGCCCTGGCCCCTTTGGCGCGATCATGATGACGTCAAGATCGGCACGCGGCTCAATGAGCTTGAAATGCACGTTGAAGCCATGCGCAAACGCCAGCGCCGCCCCCTGTTTGATGTTGGGCGCAATCTGGCCTTCGTACAAACTGACCTGCTGCTCGTCAGGCACCAGAACCATGACGAGATCGGCTTCAGCCACCGCCGCAGCGACCGCCTTCACGGTCAGCCCGGCCTTGCTGGCCTTGTTCCAGGAAGCCGAACCCTCGCGCAGACCGACAGTGACATCGACGCCGGACTCCTTGAGGTTCTGCGCATGCGCATGACCCTGCGAGCCGTAGCCGAGAATGGTGACCTTGCGACCC
>JBFIIN010000145.1:0-8390 GCA_041601225.1 Oceanococcus sp. | reverse complement strand
GCCCGGGCATAGTAGTTCTCAGCCGCGGGAAACTGACCGGCCGAGAAACCCAGGGCCCGGAAATAGGGCTGGGTATGGACCGGGATGTAGTGAACATTGACCCCAATTCCCTGTTCGCGCAGCGCCGCGTAGACCGCGGCGCGCGAGATGTGCACGGTGTCATCGAGCTGCACCAGACAAAGATGCAAACTGGAATAGACCTCAGGCGGCTGCAGCGGCAAGATCAGGGGCAAATCTCCGAGCAGGGTCTGATAGCGGGCATACAACGCATGGCGCCGCGCCACGAAGTCATCAAGCCGGGACATCTGACTGCACCCCAGGGCCGCCTGCAACTCGGTCATGCGATAGTTGTAGCCCAGTTCGATCTGCTCGTAGACCCAGGGCTCATCGGGTCCGGCCTGGGTCATCAGGCCGGGGTCGCGGGTCACCCCATGGCTGCGCAACAGGGCCATGCGTTCCGCCAGTTCGACGCGGTTGGTGGTGACCGCACCGCCTTCGGCCGTGGTAATGATCTTGACCGGATGAAAGCTGAATACCGTGATGTCGGCGTATTGACAGCCACCCACCGGTGCGCCGCGATAGCGTGCGCCAATGGCGTGTGAGGCGTCCTCGATCACCGCGAATCCGTAGCGCCGCGCCAGAGCGCCGATCTCCTGCATGGCACAGGACTGACCGGCCATATGGACCACGATCACGACCTTGGGCAGAGCCTGACCCTGCGCCTGCGCCGCCTCGAGCTTCCGCTCCAGGGCGGCGGGCGACATGTTGCAGGTCAGCGGATCGATATCGACAAAATCGACGCGTGCTCCGCAGTACAACGCGCAATTGGCGGAGGCCACAAAGGTGATCGGCGAGGTCCAGACCACATCCCCCGGCCCAACACCAAGGCTCAGGCAGGCGATATGCAGCGCCGAGGTCGCGCTGTTCACGGCCAGCGCATGCCGCGCGCCGCAGTACTCCGCCAGCAGCGCTTCAAACTCCGGTACCTTGGGGCCCTGCGTCAGGAAGTCGGAACGCAGCACCGCAACCACGGCGTCGATATCCGCGGGACTGATGTCCTGGCGGCCGTAAGGGATCATAGGCTGGCGAACTGATCGAACTCGCGGATCTCGTCGATCGACAGAAATCGCGGGTTGTTCCCGGAATGATACTGGTAGCCCAGAGGCACCGGCGCACCCTGTTCACCCAGGGCATTGGTCAGATAGTCCATATCCTGGTTGTAGAACTTGATGGTCGGGCAAATCACATAGTGATCGGCGAATTCCAGGGTGAGATGCGAGTCATCGGCCGGACACATGATTTCATCCAGCTTCTCTCCCGGGCGGATGCCAATCATCTTGACCGGCACGCCTGGGGCATAGGCTTCAGCCAGATCCAGAATGCGTACCGACGGAATCTTGGGAATGAATATCTCGCCACCGTGCATGCGCTCGAAATTCTGCAACACGAAATCCACGCCCTGCTGCAGGGTGATCCAGAAACGCGTCATTTTTTCGTGGGTGATGGGCAATTCCGTCGCGCCCTGCGCCAGCAAGCCCTTGAAAAAGGGCACCACCGAACCGCGCGAACCCACCACATTGCCGTAGCGCACGCAGGCAAAACGAGTCTGTTTCTGACCCACCATATTGTTGGCCGCCACGAACAGCTTGTCCGAAGCGAGCTTGGTCGCTCCGTACAGGTTGATCGGATTGGCGGCCTTGTCGGTAGACAGGGCAATGACCTTTTTCACATTGTTGGCGATGGCCGCCTGTATGACGTTCTCAGCCCCATGGATGTTGGTCTTGATGCACTCCATCGGATTGTATTCCGCCGCCGGGACCTGCTTGAGCGCCGCTGCATGGATCACATAATCCACATTGCTCATGGCCTGCGCCAGGCGCGTCCCATCGCGCACATCGCCAATGAAATAGCGCATGCAGCCCTGATCGTAGGTCTGCTGCATCTCGAACTGCTTCATCTCGTCACGCGAGTAAATGATCAATTTTTTCGGCTTGTAGCGCTCCAGCAAGGTCTTGGTGTACTTCTTGCCAAAGGAGCCGGTGCCTCCGGTGATCAAAATCACGGCGTCGTTGAACATAATCCTCAGTCTCGGCTGTTAGCACGCTGGCGAAATGAATGACCCGGCCTGGACCCACCCGCGGGCAGCGGTCCGGGCCCGGATTTTCGTCAATCATCAGAGCATTTCCGGCCCTATTTTGTCGAACTGCGGCAATCCCGGCCAGTTCATTACGGCTCCGGCGTAACGCGGCAATGCTCATGGAACGGCGCGCCGAGAGCGCCGAGTGCGTTGACCAGGGCCGCGCCGAATTAGCGTCAGGGCGCCAACAGGGTTTCCAGCATGAGGGCGACGGTCCGCCCGATCTGTCCCTTGCAGGCCCGCCCGATACAGGACCTGCGGAACCGGCGTCGGGTCCCGTGCCCATCCAAGCCATCGTGGAAGAATTCCTTGGCGGTCAAGCCTATGCACTGGACATGCGCGCGCAGGGTGCGCTGCTGAACCGCCAACTGTGATGCCGATCAGGTTTCCGCTGGCCTCACGGGCATGGCGGAACAAGCGACCATTCCCAGCAGCACAAGCAAAGCTTCGTTCAATCGTCTCATGACGCTAATTTAGCCAGGTGCCCCTGATCTCCTGCTGACCCGAACTGCCCTGGTCGTACCTGATAAAATGGCGCCACCCATGCCAGAGGCCGCCCCATGCGCGTCACAGTGACCCGCGAGCAGCTGACCACGATTGCGCCGTACGATATTGCCGACACGCTGGAGCGGGGCAACATCGTCTACTTTCCCGACTGCCCCATCCAGCTACCGGCGCCGGGCGATCTGGACTTCATGCGCGCACGCATGCCGGAACTCTTGAAGCTGAAGAACATCAGTTATCATCCGGAATCCGACAAGGTCTACGGAATCGAAGGCAGCGCCGAAGAGGTCGAGCGGGCACGGCGCATCCTCAGCGACCACAAGAAGCAGGTGGAAGCTTTCCTGAACCGGGTTGCCCCGCATTTTACCCGGGAATGGCTGGTCGGTACCTCTACATACCGGCCCCTCCAGGAGCGTGGACGCAATCTTTCGCCTCACGCCAGCAATGAGTTGGTGCATGTCGATGCCGGGGCCTATGGCGCGACTCATGGCGACCGCGTGTTTCGCTTCTTCGTCAACGTCAACGGCGCAGGTGAAGACCGGGTGTGGGCCACCAAAGGTCCATTTCATGAAGTCTACAAGCGGGCCGGCGCGGCAGCGGGCATCGCCAGGCCGCGGATCAGGGAAAACGTCTGGGATCGCATCCGGACCGGCCTGGTCAGCCTGCTGGGCAGGCTCAATCCGGTTCTCAAGACGGCGCTCGATTCCTCGCCATATGACCGCGCCATGCGAAAGCTGCATAATTACATGAAGGACACCCCGTCATTTCAGGCGGATCCGACCGGCCACGAGGAATTTCGCTTTCCGCCCGGTTCGGCCTGGATGTGTTTTACCGATGGCGTTAGCCATGCCTGCCTGAGCGGCCAGCACAGCTTTATCGACACCTATGTCGTGCGCCTGAAACATTGCCGCCTGCCCGAAGCGGCGCCTTTTACGCTGTTGCAGCGGGGCCTTTAGAGCCCGGCCAACATGCGACGGGCTTGCGGGCACCGGCCTGCGAAACCCGGCCCGATTCACCAGCACCTCAGCACTCCCCCATCGGGCGCGGAGCGCGCTGAATAACGACATTCCAAGGACAACTGACACGTGTTAGCGGCAAACAACATCACCCAGCAATTCGGCTCCAAGCCCCTGTTTGAGAACATTTCGCAAAAATTCGGCGGCGGCAACCGTTATGGCCTGATCGGGGCCAATGGTTGCGGGAAATCCACCCTGATGAAGATTCTCGGCGGCGATCTGGAACAGACCGCCGGCAATGTGAGCCTGGATCCGAATCTGCGCCTGGGCAAGCTGCGCCAGGATCAGTTCGCCTTCGAAGCCTTCAGCGTCGTCGACACGGTCATCATGGGCCATACCGAGCTGTGGGCCGTCAAGGAAGAGCGGGACCGCATCTACGCCCTGCCGGAGATGAGCGATGCCGACGGCATGAAAGTCGGCGATCTGGAATCCGAGTATGCCGAAATGGATGGCTACAGCGCGGAAAGCCGGGCGGGCGAGTTGTTATTGGGCGTCGGCATACCTGTCGAGCAGCACGATGGCCCCATGAGCGACATCGCGCCAGGCTGGAAGCTGCGTGTGTTGCTGGCCCAGGCCCTGTTCGCGGACCCCGACATCCTGCTGCTGGACGAGCCTACCAACAATCTCGATATCCACACCATTCAATGGCTGGAGGACACGCTCAACCAGCGCGAGTCCACCATGATCATCATTTCGCATGATCGCCATTTTCTGAACAGCGTCTGTACTCACATGGCCGATCTGGATTTCGGCGAGCTGCGGGTCTATCCCGGCAACTATGATCAATACATGCTGGCCTCAACCCAGGCGCGCGCCCAGCTGCTGTCCGACAATGCCAAGAAAAAGGCCCAGATCGGTGAACTGCAAGCCTTTGTGGCGCGTTTCTCGGCGAATGCTTCCAAGGCCAAGCAGGCGACCTCGCGCGCCAAGCAGATCGACAAGATCGAGCTGGCCGAGGTCAAGGTTTCCAGCCGCAGCAACCCGTACATCCGCTTCGAGCAGGACAAGAAGCTGTATCGCAACGCCCTGGTGGTCGAGAAGGCCAGCAAAAGCTTTGACAGCAAGCCGGTGCTCGCGGATGTGTCGTTGATGATCGAAGTGGGCCAGCGGGTGGCCGTGATCGGCGAGAACGGCGTCGGCAAGTCGACCTTGCTACGCTTGCTGATGGGCGAACGCGCATATCTGCCCGACTCGGGCGAAGTGCGCTGGTCAGAGAACGCCACCATCGGCTACTACGCCCAGGATCACGCCCATGAATTCGAAACCGACATGACCGTCTTCGAATGGATGAGCCAGTGGCGCCAGCCCGGCGATGATGAACTGGCGGTGCGCGCCTATCTGGGTCGCATGCTGTTCTCCGCGGATGACGTACACAAGTCGGTCAAGGTGTTATCCGGTGGCGAGCAGGGTCGCATGTTGCTGGGCAAGCTGATCATGCTGCGACCCAATATCCTGGTCATGGATGAGCCCACCAATCACATGGATATGGAATCCATCGAATCGCTCAATATGGCTCTGGAACAATACGAAGGCACCCTGATTTTCGTCAGCCATGACCGCGAGTTCGTGTCCAGCCTGGCGACCCGGATCGTGGAACTGAAGGCGAACGGCTATGTGGACTTCAATGGCGGCTACGAGGAATATCTGGCGGCGCAGCCGTAGATCCGGCGCCACCCGGTTTGCCGCACAGCCCTGGGCAACGCTGAAACGGATCGGCAGGCCGGACGGATGCACAGCGCGCAGAATCGACGGCTGCGCCCCTCCGGTGCCTGTGGCGGAGGCAGACTCGTGCGAATCACGATATCCACAAAGGTCCATGCGCCGATAGAGCGCGTCTGGGCCGCATGGACAACCCGGCGGACATTTCCAAATGGAATTTCGCCTTCGCCCAATGGAGCTGCCCGAAGGCAAAGCTCGCCCTGTCGCCTGGTGGGAGGTTTTCGTACCGCAGGGAAGCCAGGGACCGATCGATGGGCTTCGATTTCGAGGGCAGGTCATCGAAATCGACCCCATGAAGACCATCAGGTTCAAATTAGGTGATGAGCGCGTGGTGACTGCCACCTTTGCCGAGTCCGGCGGTGGTCAGGTCGTGGTTGAAGAAACTTTCGAGGCCGACAATGAGCATGCTGCAGAGCAGCAGCGACAGGGCTGGTAAGCCATACCCGAAAACTTCAGGGTGCATGTTGGAACGTCCGGCGCCTGACCCGTCGCTGCGGGGAGCGTTTGGAATTGATCCGTCAGTCGCTTCCCTGCCGCGACGTGCCTGTCGGCGCAATCACCGCTTTGCTCCAGCGCTGGCGGTCGCTGCCTGAGAGTGCCCATTGGCGAAGCAGCTCCGGGTGCGGACCGGCACGCCCTCGGCGAAGCGGAGGTCCTGGTCAGGCTGGGCAGCAACCGACCGGGCCTGACCGCGACCGAAGTCGAGCAGCAGCGCGCGAAATTCGGGCCGAAATCTGGCGCCACCCCCACCCCGCAGCGCCCTGGCGCGCTTTCTCTCGCAGTTTGGCAATCTATTGAGCTACGTCCGGCTGACGGCCGGGACAATCCCGCTCGCGCTGGGGCATGGTGTTGATGCCGGCGTCATCTTCGGCGTGGTCCTGATCGATGGCGTTATCGGCCACCTCCGGGAAGGCAAGGCGGAGCGCGCACTGAATGCCGCTGGATCAAATAGGTCATCCGCAGCAATCCACGACGGCTCCGAGACTCTGATACGGGGCGGTTAATCAGTGTCCCGCGAATACGGGCCCTATGCAATTGCAGGCTCAAGCGCACGGCCCAGTCGCATGCGAACTAATCGAGAGGAATTTCCCGCCCCCCCGCTGCGCGTTCCCACATGCGCAAATATCCTTCGGCTGAGGTAAACAACTGGCCAATCGCCTCGTCGACGTCCTTGCGCGGGGAGCTGCTGTTGGCGGCCATGTCGGCGATGACGTCCGGGTACAGACCGTAATGTGCGACGCCGCGACCTTCGAACAGGCTGAACGCATGATCGCCGGTGGTTTGGACATCAAAGCTCACCCGGCCATCGACGGACCTGAACGGGTAAAAATCCGCGGGGCCGTCACCCGGGTGACCGGGCAGCGATGCAATACCGTTAACGTCTGTGCCAAAGCCACTGCTGCCATAGGGGCCGACCCGATACGCCGCGGGACGTGGGCGGCGCCCATTCCTCAGCAACGCGGCGAGCAGGCCGTCACGGACCGAGGAAAAATTGTTCGTGGATCCACCTTGCAGGGCGACCCGGTCCCGCAGGGCCTGGGTGCCACCCCAGCCGCCATGGGCATTGACCACCGGATAGGCGTAAGGCTTGGTGATTTCCAGAATGCGGGCCGCGGCCTTGCGGCTGATATGATCGGTTTCGATCATCCAGCCCCGGCGCATCAACTCGGTGATCAGGCGCTCGCCCAGCGGCGTAAGCCCGCGGGTGTTGCATAGATGCTCGGTGCCTCGACGCGGATCGTAGGCCCGGAACTCTTCAGGAGATTCGGGAAACACCTGACCAAGATAGTCGAGATTGAAGAGCAGCTGGTCAATGAGTCCCAGGGGATCCAGCGAGGGCTCCTGGTCGGCCTCGGAGCCCGTATATTCATCGTCCGGACAGCTTTCATACTCGATCGGGTGGCCAGTCTCGCCAAAGTTGCCCGCGTACAGCACACCGCCTATCCCCACCGGATTGCCGAGGTCCAGCAAATGCCCACCAAAGGCGTTATCAAATTTGTGCACCGGATACAGGCTGCGCACACCCCATGCCTGCAGCGCATCCAGCCGGTCCAAAATTTCCTCGAAAGTGCATTCCGGGGCGCCCTGGTATTCGCCACAATTTAGCGGCTTGGACATCTCCAGCCCGAGGACCACGGCCATCTTCCCATCGCCAATAACCTCTCGCGCCTGCGCCGGGCTGGTCACGATGCGGAACCAGCCCCGGCCCGGGCCACCGTGTTGCGCATCGATGTAATCCTGCATCTCATGCATGCGCAGGGCCTGCAATTCGATGGCCGCCATCGCGTCACACTCATTTTCTTTCTGCGGATTCAGCTGGCAGAGAATCTCGTTGTGGACCAGGTGATTGACCAGGATTTTCAGTCCCGCATAGTAACTGCGCTCGATCCAGCGGTAATAGGTTTGATGGTGCTGCAGTGAATTGTTCAGCGGCCAGTAAGGGAAATCCGGCCAGCCGCGGGTCGCATGCGGTTCCGGGCTGGTCGTAAACGCCTCGACCAAACCCGTACTCCCCGACGGGCCATGATTCACCTCACAATCCTCCAGGGCATGGTCGATGCCGAATTTGTGAAAGGGGTCGCCATAATTGATGCGCCCGCCGATGAATTCATAGGCTGAGATGTGGGCATGGGTATCGACATAGCCGAACACGTCATCCGCGTCGAAACCCCTGCCAGCAAAGCGCTCCACCTCCTGCAGGTAAATCGCCGGCCCCTTCTGGTCCGCCGTCAGGTTGAGCGGCACTTCGGGATAGGCCGCGCAGGTTTCGACGGCAATCAACTCGAACACTTGATCATCGGCTGGCTCGCTGTTGAGCCCGAGCAATTCCGGGGTCAGATGCAGATTCATGCCGGTAACATGGGAGCGGAGAAAAAACCGTTCGGATGCCGGCGCGGATTCGACCAGATCCCACAGTGCCAGATCATTAGCCCGCGTCGTGGTGGTCAAACCCGGAGCCACATCGCTGTCTCCGACCATGCCGCTGCTGCTGATGATCTGGTTGGCGATGTCCT